>DBGFLV010000274.1:0-6212 GCA_048528425.1 Oxalobacter sp.
GCATCCGGCAAAAAAATCTTTTTCCGGCGCGTGAACTTCAGTAAAAGCAGCCGTGAAAGAACCGTTCTCTCCCAAAAACGGCCGAAAGTTCGCGGGATCCAACAGAAAAAACTCACTGAAAAAGGATAGAGAACCGGAATGAATTCTGGCGGCCCCATGAAAAAATACTTGAAAAGAATGCGTCAAAACGGGAACGGCCGTGTCGTCTGCCGGAACTTTTCGCCGGTTTTGCCGCGCCGAAAGCCGGAATTACCCGGTCTGCCTTTCATGACCTCGTCCGGAAGCCGTCTCGGGCAATCGGTCGTTTCCGGCCGGGAAATCGCCCACCCTTCAAAACGATTGATGAAACGATACGATGGATTTTTCGCTTGTTGACCAGCACTTCCATAATTTTTCCCTCTCACTAAATGCAATCCCTGAAAAACCGTCCAGTGTGTTTTCCCGGGACACACACAGCTTGATCCTCTTTCGTGACCTGATCGTGACACGCGAAAAATGAAGTGTGTCTTTCCGCAGACACAACTTCGACCGGTCGCCGACCCGGTACCCCGTTTCCATTGCCCTTCATTATTCCCACCGAAAATCCTGACAACCCGGTCGATCCTTCCTTTTTCGCACCTGCTCTGTTGACACCACCTCCTTTGTTGTAGCCGCCGAACAGTCCGTAAGCTCTGCAAAGCCGTCTCCGTCAGCAGCTCTGCTCTATGGCAGGCGACCACTCACCCATTTGGCACAGATTATGCTTCATAACGAATGCCCGCTCAAAAGCGGTGGTAAAACATAAAAAAGTACGATAATGATTCTCATTTCAATTAAATCGCGTTCCGTTACTTCTTTCCGAAACGAACCATGAATCCGTTACTTGACCGTTTGCAACCTTATCCATTTGAGAAACTGCGCATGCTGTTTTCGGGCACGCGTCCCAACCCGGCTTTTTCACCGATCAATTTCGGAATCGGTGAACCCCGTCACGCCGCACCCGCTTTCATTTTGCACACGCTGACGCACCAGGCAAAAGGCCTTTCAAGGTACCCGGCGACGCGGGGAACACCGGCCTTGCGTGAAGCGATTGCGGCATGGCTTGCCCGACGCTACGGCATCCCCGAGCCTGATCCGGCGATACACATCCTGCCGACACTGGGATCGCGCGAAGCCCTTTTCGCACTCGCGCAAACCGTTCTCGACCCGGCCGAACGCAGTATTGTTGTCTGCCCCAATCCGTTTTATCAAATCTACGAAGGCGCTGCTTTGCTCGGTGGATCACAGCCGTATTTCGTCAATGCACTGCCGGAACGGCATTTCGCTTGCGATTACGACAGCGTTCCGGAAACCGTCTGGGCGAAAACGAAACTCCTTTACGTCTGTTCCCCCGCCAACCCGACCGGTGCTGTCATGCCGCTTGATCAGTGGAAAAAACTGTTCAACCTGTCTGACCGATACGGTTTCGTGATCGCTTCTGATGAATGTTATTCCGAAATCTGGTTTGACGAACCGCCACTCGGGGGGCTGGAAGCGGCCCACCGTCTGGGAAGAGACGGTTACCCCCGTCTCGTCATGCTGTCTTCCTTGTCCAAACGGTCTAACGTACCCGGCATGCGTTCCGGATTCGTGGCGGGAGACCCCGACATCATCAAAAAATTCTTGTTGTATCGGACGTATCACGGTACTGCCATGAGCGAAATGATTCAGGCCGCTTCCCTGGCCGCCTGGAACGATGAAACACACGTGACGGAAAACCGGGCCCGATACGCCAGCAAATTCCGCGAAGCCGTGCCGGTGTTGCGACAGGTACTGGACGTTGTCATGCCGGACGCCGGTTTTTACCTGTGGGTCAACGTCCGTCAGAAAACCGGCTTCTCCGATACCGAATTCGTCCGCCGTCTCTATGAAAGTCATCACGTGACTGTATTGCCCGGCACTTACCTGGCACGAGAAGCCCGGGGCGTCCATCCCGGCAAAAATCACATCCGGATCGCACTGGTCGCCGAACCGGCCGAATGTCTGGAAGGGATCTGGCGTATCGCCGAATTCGTTCGTCAATCCCACTAGCGAAAACCATTCTATCCAACGAGGAATACCATGACACAAGAAGAACAGTTAAAGTCCATTATCGAAGACGCCTGGGAAAACCGCGACCGCTTTACGGCAGGCGACGCTTCACCCGTCCTTCGCGAGGCCATCGCCGACGTGATCCGGCAACTTGACGACGGCCGGCTCAGGGTAGCTGAAAAAAAGAACGGGCAATGGCGCGTCAACCAGTGGACGAAAAAAGCCGTCCTGCTCTCTTTCCGTCTTCAGGAAAATGTGGTGATGCCGGTCGGTACCGCCAGTTCGCCCGCCCTGCATTTCTATGACAAAGTCACCAGTAAATTCGCGCATTACACGCAAGCAGACTTTGCCAGAAGCGGCTTTCGCGTCGTCCCGCCCGCTGTCGCCCGGCAAGGCAGTTACATCGGCAAAAACGTCGTCATGATGCCGTCTTTCGTCAATATCGGCGCCTATGTGGACGACGGTACCTTAATCGACACGTGGGCCACCGTCGGTTCCTGCGCACAGATCGGCAAACACGTTCACTTGTCCGGCGGTGTCGGCATCGGTGGCGTACTGGAACCCATGCAGGCCAACCCCACCATCATCGAAGACAACTGTTTCATCGGTGCCCGCTCCGAAATCGTCGAGGGCGTCATCGTCGAAGAAAACAGCGTTGTTTCAATGGGCGTCTACATCGGACAATCCACTCGCATTTACGATCGCGAAAACGACCGTATTCTGTACGGCCGTGTCCCGTCCGGTTCGGTCGTCGTCCCGGGCAATCTCCCTGACGAAAGCGGTAAATACAGTTTATACTGTGCTGTCATTGTCAAGCGTGTGGATGCGAAAACCCGCGCCAAGACTGCCGTCAACGACTTGTTGCGTGCCCAGTGAAAGGAAATGCCATGACGCCGACCGTTGCCCTTGCCAGCGCCCTGATCGAACAACCTTCCGTCACACCCGACGACCGGGATTGCCAGAAAATTCTGACCGATGTCCTGGAACCGCTGGGATTCGCCTGTGAAACCATTCGTTCCAACGGCGTCACCAACCTCTGGGCACGTCACGGTACAGCAACACCCCTGATCGTCTTCGCCGGTCACACCGACGTGGTTCCGCCCGGGCCGGTTGACCAGTGGACGTCCGATCCGTTTACCCCCACCGAACGCGACGGGCGGCTTTACGGGCGCGGCGCTGCGGACATGAAAACGTCAGTGGCCGCCATGGTCGTCGCCGCCAAAGAGTTCATCATGGCTCATCCGGATTATCGGGGTTCCATCGGTTTCATCATCACCAGTGACGAAGAAGGCCTGGCCGTCGACGGAACCGACGTCGTCGTCAAACAGCTTGAAAAACAGGGTGTCCGTCCCGATTATTGCATTGTCGGAGAACCGAGTTCGCTGAAAAAGCTGGGTGATACCATCAAGAACGGACGGCGTGGTTCCCTGTGCGGCCGGTTGACCGTATTCGGAAAACAGGGCCACATCGCTTACCCGGCACGCGCGGCCAACCCCATCCACCTGGCTGCGCCCGCCCTGGCGGAACTGGCTGCTAAAGTCTGGGATACCGGTAACGACTACTACGAACCGACATCCTGGCAAATATCGACCATTCGGGCCGGAACCGGCGCCAACAATGTTATTCCCGGCGAACTGTTCGTCGAGTTCAACTTCCGCTTCAGCACGGCCAGCACAGTCGAAGACTTAAAAGAACGGGTTCACGCCATTTTGGACAGGTACGGCTTTCCTTACCGGCTCGACTGGAACTATTCCGGCGTTCCCTTTCTGACACCCCGCGGTTCGCTGTGCGACGCCCTGTCAAGCGCCATTCAGGCCGAAACCGGTGTCACGCCCGAACTGTCCACCAGCGGGGGAACGTCCGACGGCCGTTTCATCGCCCGTATTTGTTCCCAGGTCATCGAATTCGGCCCGGTAACCGAAAGCATCCACCAGATTGACGAAAACGTGCCCATTTCAGACATCGGTCCCTTAACTGCCATCTATCGGCGCACACTGGAAAATCTCTTCCTGTAAAATAGCGGACTGACGTTTTCGAGATTGGCCCGGAAGTCCGGACACCTCGTGAAAAACGGCCCGATACCCTCCGGAACCGGTATTGACCGGCTCCTTGCCTGAAAAACTGCCATGAAAGAGTCCGACACCTCCGTTTTTTCCACCCCACGCGACCTGTTACGCTACGCCGTCACCCGTTTCACCCGGGAAAACCTTTTTTTCGGACACGGTAGTGACAACGCTTTTGACGAAGCCGCTTTTCTGATCCTTCACACTCTGTCTTTGCCGCCGGATCGGCTGGAACCCTTCCTGGACGCAACCCTGTTACCTGAAGAAACAGCCGCCGTTCTGGACGTGATCGACCGGCGTGTCAACGAACGGATCCCGGCTGCTTACCTGACCGGTGAAGCCTGGTTACAGGGTTACGCTTTCCACGTGGAGCGCGGCGTCATCATTCCCCGTTCGTTTCTGGCCGAACTGATTGTCGAACAGTTCGCTCCCTGGGTGACCGATCCGGACAGCGTGACCGATATTTTGGAACTTTGTACCGGTTCCGGTTGCCTGGCCGTCATGCTGGCCGACCAGTTTCCCAACGCACAAGTCGATGCCGTTGAACTCTCACCAGCCGCACTGGACGTCGCACGTACCAACATCGACCGCTATGCGCTAAAAGACCGTGTCCGGTTACATCACGCCGATCTGTACGATGGTATCCCGGAAAAGCGCTATCAGCTGATCGTGACCAATCCACCTTACGTGAACCAGACGTCCATGAAAAAATTGCCACCGGAGTACCGCCACGAACCGCACATGGCGTTGTCCGGCGGTTTCGACGGTATGGACATCGTCCGCCGCATTGTTGACACTGCCGGGGAACGCTTGACCGACGACGGCTTGTTAATCGTTGAAATCGGCAACGAAGCCGAAAACGCTATGGCCGCTTTTCCGGACCTGGAACTGACCTGGCTTGCCACATCGGGCGGGGACGACCGGGTTTTCATGCTGAAGGCTGAACAACTGAAAGAGCGCAAGGCATGATCCGTTTCCGGCAGTTAAGCCTCCTGCGTGGGACCAAACCGCTGTTTGAAAAAGCGGAAGCGACATTGAATCCCGGTGAGAAAGTCGGTCTCGTCGGCCCTAACGGGGCGGGCAAGTCGAGTCTTTTTTCGCTTTTTCTGGGCGAGCTGACGGCGGACAGCGGTGACATCGACTTTCCAGCTGGCTCCCGCATTGCCCACGTCGCTCAGGAAACCCCTGCCCTGGAAAGACCGGCCCTTGATTACACCCTTGACGGCGACGTCCGGTTACGTCGGCTCCAAGCCGAACTTGCGGCCGCCGAAGCGCAACCGACGGACGCCCGAACCGGCATGAAAATCGCTGAATTGCACACGGCGCTTTCCGACGCCGGTGCTTACACAGCCTCTTCCCGTGCCGAACGGCTGCTTGCCGGACTGGGGTTTTCGAAGGAACAGATGCAGCAAAACGTGTCGCATTTTTCCGGCGGATGGCGCATGCGGCTGAATCTGGCCCAGGCCCTGATGTGTCCGTCCGACCTGCTGCTGTTAGACGAACCGACCAACCATCTCGATCTGGACGCCATTTTGTGGCTGGAAGACTGGCTGAATCGTTATACCGGCACGCTGATCGTCATTTCCCACGACCGCGATTTTCTGGACGGTATCGCTAACGTTATTCTTCACATCGACGACGGCAAGCTGAAACGCTATGCCGGTAACTACTCGGCCTTCGAGCGACAAAGGGCCGAACAGATCATCCTTCAGCAAAGCCTGATCGACAAACAGGCAAAACGCCGTGCCCATCTGGAAGACTACGTCAACCGGTTCCGCTATAAGGCCACCAAAGCCAGACAGGCTCAAAGTCGCATCAAAGCGCTGGAAAAAATGAACGAACTCGCGCCGCTTCGAGCCGCTGCCGAATTCTCGTTCGATTTTTTCGAACCGGATTCGTCCCCCAATCCCCTCCTGGTCATGGAAGACGTCACAGCCGGCTATACGAACGACTGTCAGGGCGACACCGTCACTACCACACCGATCGTGTCCAACATCCGGTTCACGTTACAAACCGGTGAACGGATCGGTCTTCTCGGCGTAAACGGTGCCGGCAAATCCACCTTCATCAAGACGGTCGCCGGCGAACTGGCACCGCTTG
>DBGFLV010000275.1:0-7377 GCA_048528425.1 Oxalobacter sp.
CGACAGTGGAAAATTTCCCTGGAAAGAACACAAGAAAAAATTCAAACGTTTGAACGAACCCGACGTTTCTTACCACGGAGTCGTTTACACGGACGTATTCGGCGACGCGGCTTATATCGCCCGTGCCAGAGTGGTACCGCTGCGTAACATGGGCGGCGTCATTTCGCCGATGAATTCCTTCCTCATTTTGCAGGGCATCGAAACCTTGCCTCTCCGCATGGAAAGAACGTGTGAAAACACGCTGGCGATCGCCAGATTCTTGCAAAATCATCCCAAAGTCTCCTGGGTGAATTGCGCGGCGTTGCCCGATCACCGCGATCACGCCCTGCTGAAGAAATACATGAACGGCAAGGCGCCCAGCATTCTGTCGTTCGGCGTCAAACCGTCTACCGGTGTCGGGGCCCGTGAAGCAGGGGCGAAAGTGTTGGATGCGTTTAAGCTGTTCACCCGTCTGGTCAATATCGGGGACGCCCGTTCATTGGCGACGCATTCGGCCTCGACAACACACCGTCAGTTGAATACGGAAGAATTGAAAAAAGCCGGGGTCAGTGAAGACATGCTCCGTTTGTCGATTGGTCTGGAAAACGTTCATGACTTGATTGCTGATCTGGATCAGGCGTTGGCCGCTGTGTAAATCCTGTCGAACGGGCAGAAAAAGCCGGTTTTCTGCCCGTTTTCAATACTGGCCGGTTGTATTCCTTTATTTTTGTTTTGTCCGACTTTTTGTACAAAAAGTAACCGAAGCCGTCTTTTTTCATTCTCCGGTATAGGGGACAGCCGTTTGTGAGTCGGATCAGGCTGTTCCGGTTGGGGAGCGTTCACTGTCATGGGGTGAGTGATGAGTCGATTGTGTCGTTCATTATGTTTTTCCTTGGGGTGCCTGTCTTCGTTTGCGATGGCCGCATCAGTTCAAGAGACTACGATCGCCGACCAAAAAGCGATTTTCTTGACCGTTTACGAACAGGATACGGCTTTGGTGAAAGACGTTCGGGACGTGGCGTTGAACGCCGGTTCGGTCAAGTTGCAGTTTTCCGGGGTAAGTGAACGTATACAGCCTGAAACAGCCCTGTTGTTCAGTCAGGGCCGTTCAGGCATCCGGGTCTCCCAAGTGTATTTCGACACCCATTTGCTGACGCCGCAAAATCTCCTGAAAAGTTATGTTGGAAAAGACGTCGGCGTGATCCGCACCAATCCGGCCAATGGCGAGGAAACCCGGGAAGTCGCCAAACTCCTGTCGGCGCAAGACGGTGTCGTTTTGCAGCTCGGTAACCGGATCGAAACGACCGTTCCAGGCCGGATCGTGTTTGATCGTGTGCCGCCCGGTATGCAAGCAAGCCCCGTCTTAACGGTCGAATTGCAGAGTCCTTCTGCCGGAAAAGAACGTCTGGAACTGGATTATCTGACTAGCGGCCTGAGCTGGCAGGCCAATTATGTTGCCGAGCTGGATGCCGAGGGAAAACGGATGAATTTTTCGGGCTGGGCTATGATTGCCAACCGTTCGGAAACCCCTTTTGAAAACGCCGGGGTTCAGCTGGTAGCGGGCAGCCTGAACAGGGCAACCGCCCAACCGGTCATGTTTGCTGCCCTGCGTTCGGAAGCGAAAATAGATGCGGCGGCCCCGAACGATACGGTCGCTGAAGAGGCATTCGCGGATTATCATCTGTATACCGTACCCGGACGTGTCACCATCGCGGCCAATCAGTCAAGGCAGTTTTCCCTGTTGGCCGCGCGTGACGTGCGAGTCAAGAAAGAGTGGGTAGTAAACGGAAACGCCTACTCTTATCAAAGTCGGTTGAACGAAGCGAGCCAGGCTTTGCCGGTGGGTGTTTACATCGACTTCGACAATCGCAAAGGTGCCGGGTTCGGGGTGGCGCTGCCAAAGGGAGTGGTCCGGTTTTATCAGAAAGACCGCCAGGGTCATTTGCAACTGGTCGGTGAAAGCCGGTTACCTCACACTCCGGTGGACGGTTCTGTCCGATTGAAACTGGGTGAGGCTTTCGATGTGACGGCCACGCGAAAACAGACGGCTTTTGAATCGCTCCCTTCTACCGATTCTTCTGTTCGAATCAGCGAGAGCGCTTACGAAATCGTACTCAAAAACGCCAAGCCGGAACGTGTTACGGTTCAGGTGAGAGAATCCATTCCAGGCAGTTGGAAGATAGTGCAAGAAAATGAGCCGCACACCCGAGACGGCACGACCGCTGTCTGGAACGTCAAGGTACCGGCAAAAGGGCAGACGACACTGCGTTATCGGGTTCGGGTAGAATGACACGTGTTCAGCAAACAGGGTGAGGCGCGAAGGCATGGAAAACATCGCCGTTTTTTTGCATATCTGTTGCGGTCCCTGCTCACTCATGCCTGTCGTGCAGTTGAGACAGGAAGGCTTTGACGTGACCGCTTTCTTTTTCAATCCCAACATTCATCCGGAAGCGGAGTATGAAATGCGACGTTCGTCGGCCTTGCTGGCGGCTGAAAAGCTTAAGTATCCCATCATTTTCGAGGGTGGAGCCGAAAAGCCGGGCACATGGATCAGGCAGTTAAACGGGGTTACTTCAGAAGGAATGCGTTGTGTTTTCTGTTATCGGGAGCGCTTGCTGAAGACGGCATTGACAGCGAAACGGCGGGGATTTTCTTTTTTCACAACCAGTTTGTTGTATTCTCGATATCAGCATCACGAAGCGATTTGCCAGGAAGCGGAGAAAGTGGCTGATGAAACCGGGGTGTCGTTTTTGTACCGGGATTTCAGACCGTACTGGTACGACGGCATTCAGCTGTCAAAAGAACTGGGACTGTATCGGCAAAAATGGTGTGGTTGTCTGTTGAGCCGGAAAGAAGCGGCCCGGCAACGGGCCGAACGGGAAGAAAGAAAACGGCAGAAAGCACTGGCCCGTTTGCAGGCTTTAGCAAGTCAATGACTCTTTCCCGCCGGAAAGCAGACAAAGTTTCGGCGTTTCCCATCCCGGCCGTCAGACGTCCCCGGCAATTTTCAACCGCGACAGAAACGCTTCCTCGGTCATCAGTTGCAATTGATCGAGCAGGGCGATCTGCAACGAACCGACGCCTTGCTTTTGGGCAATGACCTGTTCAGCAGCCAGTTCTCCGGCAACGCCCAGATAGGCTGTAGCCGCCACCGTTGCACGCCAGTAATCCGGTTCGACAGCGGCAAACGCACCGATCATGGCGCTGGCGGAACACCCTGTACCGGTAATCCGGGTCATCCAGATGTGTCCGTTAGAAAGACTGATTTGTCTGCCATCCTGATCGAGAATGTAATCGGTTTCTCCGGACACGCAAACCGTTTTGTGCAGCGTTTTCGCCAGTTGCCGAGCGACATGGACGGCATGGTCGGAAGACCGGGTACTTTCAACGCCTTTCGTCGGCGCCGTCTGACCGGCCACGCTCATGATTTCGGAAGCGTTCCCCCGAAGAATGTCGGGTTTTGCCGTGGACAACAGTTCACGGATAACGCTGTTACGGTAGGGCGTCGCTCCGGCGCCGACGGGATCGAGCACAACGGGTATCGCATGAGCGTGGGCAGCCTGAGCAGCCAGTTTCATGGATTCGACCCATTCGGGCTGTAACGTGCCGATGTTCAGAACCAGGGCGTCGGCGATGCGGGCCATGTCGGCTGCTTCTTCACGGGCATGGGCCATCACGGGAGCCGCGCCCAGCGCCAACAGGACGTTGGCGTTGTAGCTCATCACGACGAGATTGGTAATGTTATGAACAAGCGGCGTCTTTTGCCGAACGGCTGAGACATCGGCCCAGAGCGCTTCGGCGAACGGAGGCAAAGAAGTCATGGTATTTGATCTTGTTGACAGAGAGGTTCACATCAGGTGTTGGATACCTACTTCGATTCGTTGCAAGGCCTCGAGTGCACCCAGAGGCAAACTGACGTCGTCTGGTTTCGGCACTTCCGGATAGGCCGGATTGATCCTGATCAGTGGAACCTTGAGCGATTCACAAACACGCCGTACCGTGGGGACGTGGACGCCGGCGCCCAATTAGATCACGACCATCCGGTTCACTTTGTGACACCACCGGTTCAGATTCGCCATCTGGTTTTCAGTCTGATCCGGAATCCACCCCCAGTCGTTGAACATCAGAATATTCGGGCGAGCCAGCCCGCGGCACTCGGGACAAAACGGCGGCTCGGAAAGCAGTTGACAGTTTTCTTCGTCAATGTCGGGTTCCAGCCAGGAGGCAGGCCAAGTGGCTGCGGTACAGGGAACTGCGCATTGGAGGCGATGGATGGAGCCGTGACACTCCGCAATGGTTTCTTCCGCAAAACCCGCTTTCTGAAACTGGCCGTCCACATTGCTGGTAAAGACGAAAGCCCCGTGTGGGAGGCGCCCGGCCAGACGACGGAGTATCTGAAAGCCCTCATGAGGTTGGGTTTTCCGGTAGAGAGAAAGTCGATGCCCGTAAAAACCCCAGGCCAGTCCGGCGTTATCGGCAAAGGCGTTCGGATTGGCGATGTCGACGAAGGACAGTCGTTTCTGCCCAAGTCTGGGGTAAGCTCTCCAGAGACCCTGGTCGCCTCGAAAGTCCGGAAGACCCGAGTCTACTCCCATACCCGCTCCAGCCCCGATAAACAGGCCGTCGGCTTGGCTAATCAGTGTGGCCGCTTTTTTTATGTGTGTTTCAAGAGGCATCTTTTCCCCTGGCAAAAGGAAAAATCAGCTTGTATGATACCCGAGACTCTTTGGGCCTGTCCCGAAAAAAGACCGTGAGTGGATAACGGCCTTTTTGACCGGGCGCCCGTTTAATGACGGATCAAATAGTCGAACGCGCTTAAAGACGCTTTAGCTCCGTCTCCCATAGCAATGACAATTTGCTTGTAAGGGGAAGAGGTGGCGTCACCGGCAGCAAACACCCCGGGAACTGACGTCTTGTTGTAGACGTCCACTTCGATTTCATTTTTTTCATTCAGTTTGACAGGCGTGTTTTTCAGCCAGTCCGTAGCCGGTTCCTGACCGATCTGGACGAAAATGCCAGCCACCGGCAATGTGCGGTTCGATGCAGTGGACAGGTCTTTGTAAACCAGTCCGTTGACTTTCTGTCCGTCACCCGTCACTTCAACCGTTTGGGCTTGTGTCGTCAAGGTGACGTTTTTCAGTGTGAACAGTTTGTTTTGCAAAACCGTATCGGCAGAAAGACGGGAATTGCGGACGAGAACAGTGACGTGTTCGGTAATACCGGCCAGATCAATGGCCGCTTCGACGGCGGAATTGCCCCCACCGACCACCGCGATTCGTTTCCCTTTGTATAACGGGCCGTCGCAGTGGGGGCAGAACGCGATACCGCGTCCGATATATTTTTCTTCACCTGCCACGCCCATTTTTCTCCAGCTGGCGCCGGTCGCTAAAATGACGGTTTTACTTTTGATGGAAGCGCCGTTTTCCAGTCCGACTTCGATGAGTTCGCCGGGCACTAAACTGACGGCGCGGTGCGGCGTCATGACGTCGATATCGTGGTGCCGGATGTTGTCTTCGTAAATGGAGGCCAGTTGCGTTCCCTCGATTTTGCGAAGGGCGATGAGGTTTTCAATGTCGGTTGTGTTCAGAATCTGGCCGCCGAAATTTTCGGTGACAAGACCCGTACGGATGCCTTTGCGCGCAGCGTAAATTGCTGCCGTAGCGGCAGCGGAACCACCGCCGATCACCAGCACGTCAAAAGGGGGTTTGGCCGCTATTTTTTCCGCTTCGCGTTTGGAACTGCCGGTGTCGACCTTGGCCAGAATTTCCTTGATGCTCATACGTCCCTGAGCAAATTCTTTACCATTCAAATAAATGGTCGGAACGGCCATAATGTGGCGCTCGCTGACTTCATCCTGATAAATGGCGCCGTCAATCATGACGTGCGAAACGTTGGGATTGACGACTGCCATCAAGTTTAACGCCTGTACCACTTCCGGACAGTTCTGACAGCTGAGGGATACGTACGTTTCGAAATGATAACGGCCCTCCAGATTTTTGATTTGCTCAATGATGTCCGGTTCGACTTTGGGCGGATAGCCACCCGTTTGAAGCAGTGCTAAAACCAGCGAAGTGAATTCATGACCCAAAGGAATACCGGCAAAACGGATGTGGACGTTTCCGTCTTGTCGGTTGATCGAAAAAGACGGCGATCTTTGATCGTCGTTGGCCCGTTCGACCAGCGTGATTTTGGAAGACAATTCCGCTATGTCTTCCAGAAGCGACGTCATCTCCTTCGATTTTTCCGTGTCATTGATGGATATGGCGATCTCAATCGGATTGACCAGTTTGGTGAGATAGTTTTTGAGTTGTTCCTTGACTTGGGCGTCCAGCATATTTTCTGTCCGATGGTGATGAAGGGCTTGATGAGCCGGGAAGGCGTGAAGTCTTTCAGGGAAGACCCGGAAGCAACGGTTCCGGAACTCCCCTGACCGAAAAATCAGATCTTGCCGACCAGATCCAATGAGGGAGCCAGTGTTTCACTGCCCGGTTGCCAGGAAGCGGGACATACCTGACCTTTGTGAGCGGCAACGTATTGGGCTGCCTGGACTTTCCGGATCAGTTCGGAAGCTGAACGGCCGATGCCCAGGTCATGGATTTCGCACAGTTTGATCTGTCCTTCCGGGTTGATGACGAACGTACCGCGCAATGCGACACCGTCTTCTTCGATCAAGACGTCGAAGTCACGGGAAATTTTTCCGCTCGGGTCGCCCAGCATTGGGAACTGGATTTTCTTGATCGTGTCGGAAGCGTCGTGCCAGCCCTTGTGTACGAAGTGCGTGTCGGTCGAAACGGAAAAAATTTCGACCCCCATTTTCTTGAATTCGTCGTAATGATCGGCCAGATCGCCCAGTTCGGTCGGGCAAACGAAAGAGAAATCGGCCGGGTAAAAGAACAGGACAGACCATTTGCCTTTCAGATCGTTGTCAGTAATCTGGATGAATTGACCGTTGTGATAGGCTTCGGCCTTGAAAGGTTTGATTTGGGTGTTGATCAACGATGCCATGTTTTTCTCCTTGTTAAAAATGGAACTTGACCGGCCTGTTCTGTAAGCGATTTACGAAAAAGCCGAAAAGAGTTGAAAGCCTTCCGGATGAACTGTATTACGTTGTCTGTTCATCACCTTGTTCAACATTAAAACACGACTTTGAATTTTCTGCTGGGCACGATCATCGTTTTGGACAGTTAAAACGCTATTTATTTGACAACTTTTTGCAGGCGTGACGGATGACCGGTATCAGAAATATCATGAAAAATGATGTAAAATATTAAATAAAAACAACGATTTACGTCGTTTTCTTGTTGTGGTAGAAATACAGGAAACCGCCTTCAACCAGTCCCAAAAATCCCGTTTTTTGTTGAAAATGATTCTCACTATTTTTTTCAACAATTTCTTCCC
>DBGFLV010000276.1:0-10734 GCA_048528425.1 Oxalobacter sp.
TGCTCGGAAATTAACGGAATTCATCCATGAAAAGAATACTTCTCTTTCTGGCGACCAATCTGGCAGTACTGTTGGTCATGTCCATTGTCCTGTCTCTTTTGGGAGTCAATCGTTATCTGTACGGTACCGGCCTTGACCTGGGCAATCTACTGGCGTTTGCCCTGGTCGTCGGTTTTACGGGATCCATCTTTTCGCT
The DNA here is from genome assembly GCA_048528425.1 of Oxalobacter sp. Lineage (GTDB taxonomy): Bacteria > Pseudomonadota > Gammaproteobacteria > Burkholderiales > Burkholderiaceae_D > Oxalobacter. The sequence continues at coordinate 197 of DBGFLV010000276.1, forward strand.
GTTGATCAGCAAGCCCATGGCCAAATGGTCGACCGGCGCGCAAGTTATCACTAACCCGTCCAATGCCACAGAACGGTGGTTGTTAGACACAGTTCGAAAGTTGTCGACGGAGGCCGGTATTACCATGCCCGAAGTCGCCATTTACGAAGGCGAACCGAATGCATTCGCGACCGGTGCGTTCAAAAATTCAGCACTCGTCGCCGTGTCGACCGGCTTGCTGCAAAACATGAACCATGAAGAAGTGGAAGCGGTGCTCGGCCATGAAATTGCCCACGTTTCCAACGGCGACATGGTGACGTTGACCCTGATTCAGGGGGTCGTGAATACCTTCGTCATCTTCCTTGCCCGGGTGGTAGGGTTTTTTGTCGACAATCTTTTGTCGAGAAATTCGGACAGCGGTGGCCGGGGAGGCGGTTATTTCATTACCGTGATTGTCTGTGAAATCCTGTTCGGTCTTTTAGCGTCGATTATCGTCGCCTGGTTTTCACGATATCGGGAATTCAGGGCAGACGCCGGTTCAGCCCGGTTGCTGGGCAACAGCCGTCCGATGATTCATGCATTGGAGCGGTTGGGCCATATGGAGGCCGGTGCGCTGCCGCGCAATGTGGCGACCGCTGGAATCAACAGCCAGAACCGTTTTCTATCGTTGTTTGCCACGCACCCGCCGATTGAAAAGCGGATTGAAGCGTTGCAAACGGGAAAAGTCTGATTATTCCGACACAGGCAAAAAACGGAAAAATGACAAGCCAGTATCTGGAAATCCATCCCGTCGATCCGCAATATCGACTGATCAAAAAGGCGGCCGACATCCTTCGGGACGGTGGTGTCATTGTCGTGCCGACTGATTCGAGTTATTCGTTGGTATGCCAGCTGGACAACAAGGCCGCAGTCGACCGGATTCGACAGATACGTCAAATCGACGAACGGCATTTGCTGACCCTTTTGTGTCGTGATCTTCGCGAAGTCGGTTCATATGCGCGCGTGGACAATTCGGCGTACCGTCTGCTGAAGGCGGCAACGCCGGGAGCTTTCACTTTCATTCTGCCGGCCAGCAAGGAAGTGCCGCGCAGATTGTCGCATCCTTCCCGGAAAACCATCGGTTTGCGCGTTCCGGACAATCGTATTGATCAGGCGTTACTGGAAGAGTTGGGCGAGCCGCTCATCGGCACGACAGTCATCTTGCCAGACGAACAAGATCCGCTGACGGACGGTTACGCGTTGCAGGAAAGGCTGGAAAAACGGGTGGATGCGGTCGTCGATGGCGGAGCTTGTGGATTGGTGCCGACGACGGTTATCGATCTGACCGGAAAGGAACCGATACTGGTGCGCAGCGGTCGCGGCGACCCGGGCCTGGTCGGGTTTTGAACGAATTGCGGCCCGTTTCTGTGGCCGTTTTGCACTGGGGATGGGAATGGACAATATCGTTGAAATCGCCTTTATCTGGGCAATTCCCCTGTTGTTGGCAATTACGCTTCACGAAGCGGCACACGCTTTTGTCGCCAAATATCTAGGGGACTCGACCGCTTATCTGGAAGGGCGTATGACGTTAAATCCGTTCAAGCACATTGATCCGCTGGGAACGGTCATCATACCGGCTGTGTTGCTGTTTTTGGGCAGTCCGTTCATCTTTGGTTACGCCAGGCCCGTTCCGGTCAATTTCGGCCAGTTGAGACATCCGCGGCGGGATGCGGCACTGGTTGCTCTGGCTGGTCCGGGCTCGAATCTGGTCATGGCCTTTTTGTGGAGCCTTTTTAAAATTGTCTTATTGCTGGCGGGGGTACAAAACGGATTCTTCCTGCAAATGGCCGAAGCCGGTGTCCTGATCAATCTGGTTCTTTTCGCTTTCAACCTTTTCCCATTGCCTCCTTTGGACGGAGGACGCATAATGACAAGTCTGCTGCCGGTGAGCATGGCCGACAAGTTCGCCCGAATCGAACGGTACGGCTTTTTCATCGTGTTGGGACTGGTTTATCTGGGACTGACTACGTACTGGATGCGGCCGGTGATGGGATTCGGCCGTTGGATTGTCCATCTCTTTCTCACTCCTTTGTTATATTTTTTATCTTAGTGATTCATTATGTATCCTGATCGTGTTGTTTCCGGCATGCGTCCGACGGGCGCGCTTCATCTCGGCCATTACCACGGCGCCATCAAAAACTGGGTTCGTATTCAGTCGGAAGTTGAAAGTCTTTTTTTCGTGGCGGACTGGCACGCCTTGACTACGCACTACGATGAAGTGGAAACAATCGAAAAAAATGCCTGGGAGATGGTGATTGACTGGCTTGCGGCAGGTATTGATCCGGAGAAGGCCACTATTTTCCTCCAGTCCAAAGTGCTGGAACACGCGGAACTGTCTTTGCTGTTGGGGATGTCGACACCGCTGTCGTGGTTGGAAAGGGTACCCACCTACAAGGATCAGATCCAGAAACTGGCTCACAAGGATTTGACGACTTATGGTTTTCTGGGATATCCGCTCATGATGGCGGCAGACGTCCTCGTTTATCGTGCCAATCAAGTCCCTGTCGGGGAAGACCAGCTGCCGCATATGGAAATCATGCGAGAACTGGCCCGCCGTTTCAACTATATGTATGGTCGTGAAAAAGGATTCGACGAGAAAGCGGCGGCCAGTGCTAAGAAACTGGGGAACAGGCAAGCGAAGCTTTACATGGAGTGGAGGACTCTGTATCAGGAAAAAGGGGATGCACCAGCGCTGGACAAAGCCAAGGCCATGCTGGACGCGGCGGGCAGTCTTTCGACAGACGATCGGGAACTGCTTTACGGCTATCTGCTCGGCAGTCGCAAGCAGATTCTGACGGAACCCCGGGCGTTACTAACCGAAGCCTCACGGCTGCCTGGCTTGGACGGGCAAAAAATGTCGAAAAGTTACGGCAATGCGATTGCACTTCGGGACGACAGAGAGACGGTCACCCATAAAATCCGGACGATGAAGACCGATCCGGCACGGGTCAGGCGAACCGATCCGGGCAATCCCGACAAGTGTCCCGTCTGGCTATTCCACGAGGTTTATTCGGACGACGCTACCCGGGAGTGGGTACAAAAAGGATGCCGTTCGGCAGGAATCGGTTGTCTTCAGTGTAAACAGCCGATTATCGACGCCGTTGTGGCGGAGCTGGAACCGATGCAGGAACGGGCCTCGCAATACGTTGCCCGGCCGGAACGGGTGCGCGAAATTGTCGAACACGGATGCGAAAGAGCCCGTAAACTGGCTGGTGAAACCATGCAGGATGTCAGGGAGGCGATGGGACTGGGATACCGGGACAAATAACGGCAAGCCTGTTTGCTGGCCTATTTATTCTCGGCTATAATGGGGCAGCTAAATGAATTCAATCATTACCGTAGCGCCTGCATCGTTTGTCTCCATACAGATTGAACCCGTGTTCCGGACACGTTATAAAAAACTGTTCGGTAGATCAATGCAGCCCGATGACGCAGTGTTGTTGCGGTAACACTAAAAGGAGTTACCTTGCAATTTCCTTTCGGCCAACAGGTTCCTGCCGTTTTGGCGCTTGCAGACGGCACTGTTTTTCACGGTTATTCCATAGGCGCTCCGGGTGAAACGGCCGGAGAAGTGGTCTTTAACACGTCCATGACGGGATACCAGGAAATTCTGACGGATCCCAGTTACAGCGGACAAATCGTCACTCTGACTTATCCTCATATCGGCAACACGGGTGTGAATCCGGAAGACGTCGAATCCCGCAAAATCCAGGCTGCCGGTTTCATCGTCAAGGACGTGCGGCCCATCGTCTCCAATTTCCGTGCCACCCAATCGTTACCGGATTATTTGAAAGAACAGAACATCGTCGCCATTGCCGGTATCGATACCCGAAAACTGACTCGCATTCTGCGCGAAAAGGGCTCGCAAAGCGGGGCTATTGTCGTCGGCGACGATGACAAAAAAGCGCTTGCCCTGGCTAAAAGCTGCACCGGACTTTCGGGGCAGGATCTGGCGAAAGAGGTCACGACCGAAGCTGGTTACGAATGGACCGAGGCCGGATGGGAATTGGGAACGGGGTACCGGCAACTGGGCGACTTCCGCTATCATGTGGTCGCTTTCGATTTCGGTGTCAAACGCAATATCTTGCGCATGTTGACCGACCGGGGCTGCAAGGTGACGGTATTGCCGGCCGAATCGTCGGCTAAAGAGGTCATGAAGCTCTCGCCCGACGGGGTTTTCCTGTCGAACGGTCCCGGTGATCCGGAGCCGTGTACGTATGCGATTGAAGCAGCGCGTGAATTGATCGAACAAGGGATTCCGACCTTCGGAATTTGTCTGGGCCATCAGATTATGGCATTGGCAGCCGGTGCAAAAACCCGGAAAATGAAATTCGGTCATCACGGCGCCAATCATCCTGTACAGGACGTCGAGACCGGCAAGGTGTTGATCACTTCACAAAATCACGGATTTGCCGTGGATGTCTCGACATTGCCATCCAACTGCAAAGTGACGCACAAGTCGCTTTTCGACGGATCACTTCAGGGTTTTGCCAGAACGGACAAACCGGCTTTTTGTTTCCAGGGGCATCCGGAAGCGTCGCCCGGTCCGGGTGACGTCGATTATCTGTTTGACAGATTTGTCGGATTGATGGAAGCAGCCCGGAGAAACACATAAACAGTCAGGTCACGGATAGCGGGCCGGATCGTTAGGAGAAGTTCCGGCCGAAGCAGTAAAAAAGTGACGCACACCGTTTGCGCGGAATTTGAAAACGGTACAGAAACTACTTGCGGAAAATATGCCAAAACGTACAGACATCAAGAGCATCCTTATCATCGGCGCCGGCCCTATTATTATCGGACAGGCCTGTGAGTTTGATTATTCCGGTGCCCAGGCGTGCAAAGCCTTGCGTGAAGAAGGATACCGGGTCATTCTGGTTAACAGTAATCCGGCGACAATCATGACCGATCCCAATATGGCCGACGTGACGTTTATCGAGCCGATCACCTGGAAGGTTGTCGAGCGGATCATCGAAAAAGAAAGACCGGATGCTATTTTGCCGACCATGGGGGGACAGACGGCATTAAATTGCGCACTCGATTTGTATCGTAACGGCGTTCTGGAAAAATATGGGGTCGAATTGATCGGTGCTTCCCCCGAAGCGATCGACAAGGCGGAAGACCGTTCGAAGTTCAAGGCCGCCATGACGAAAATCGGGCTGGCTTCCGCCCGCTCGGGTATCGCTCATACATTGAATGAAGCCTGGGAAGTGCAGAAAAAAATCGGTTTTCCCGTCATTATCAGGCCCTCTTTCACTTTAGGTGGAACGGGGGGCGGCATCGCCTATAATGAAGAAGAATTCGAGACCATTTGCCGCCGTGGTCTGGAAGCGTCACCGACCAGCGAACTGTTGATCGAGGAATCGCTGATCGGCTGGAAAGAATTCGAAATGGAAGTGGTCCGTGACCGGGCCGACAACTGTATCATCGTGTGCTCCATCGAAAATCTCGATCCGATGGGCGTGCACACCGGCGATTCGATCACGGTCGCTCCGGCCCAGACGTTGACCGACAAGGAATATCAGCTGATGCGGAACGCGTCAATTGCGATTTTGCGCGAAATCGGCGTCGACACGGGAGGATCGAATGTTCAGTTCGCCATCAACCCGAATGACGGCCGCATGATCGTCATCGAAATGAATCCGCGTGTTTCCCGCTCTTCGGCCTTAGCCTCCAAGGCGACCGGATTTCCGATTGCGAAAGTGGCAGCCAAACTGGCCGTCGGTTTTACACTGGACGAATTGAAAAATGAAATCACGGGCGGGGCGACGCCAGCTTCGTTCGAACCGTCCATTGATTACGTCGTGACGAAAGTACCGCGCTTTACATTCGAAAAATTCCCGTTGGCCGATCCGCATCTGACTACCCAGATGAAATCGGTTGGAGAAGTGATGGCGATCGGACGCACTTTCCAGGAGTCGTTCCAGAAAGCGTTGCGCGGGCTTGAGGTCGGTGTCGAAGGCATGAATGAGAAGACGACCGATCACGAAGTCATCAAGGAAGAACTGGGCGAGCCGGGGCCGGAACGAATCTGGTACGTGGGCGACGCGTTTGCACAAGGTTTTACTCTGGACGAAGTCCACAAGTTGACCCATATTGATCCCTGGTTTTTGGCACAGATCAAGGAAATCGTCGATATTGAACTGTGGCTTGACCAGCAGAAGCTGGACGAGCTGGATCGCGATACGCTATTCAAGCTGAAGCAAAAGGGTTTCTCCGACAGACGTCTGGCGTGGCTGTTGAAAACGACGGATAAAATCATCCGTGACAAACGCCACGAATGGGAAATCCGTCCCGTTTACAAGCGGGTCGATACGTGTGCGGCGGAATTTGCGACGAACACCGCTTATCTCTATTCAACTTATGATGAGGAATGCGAAGCCGAGCCGACCGACAAAAAGAAGATTATGGTGTTAGGCGGCGGTCCGAACCGGATCGGACAGGGAATCGAGTTCGATTATTGCTGCGTTCACGCCGCGATGGCCATGCGGGAAGACGGTTACGAAACGATTATGGTCAACTGCAATCCCGAAACGGTTTCGACGGATTATGACATTTCCGACCGGTTGTATTTCGAGCCGTTGACACTGGAAGACGTGCTGGAAATCGTCGACAAGGAAAAACCGTATGGCGTCATTGTCCAGTATGGTGGTCAGACGCCTTTAAAGCTCGCGCTCGATCTTGAAGCCAACGGTGTTCCGATTGTAGGCACGTCCCCGGACATGATCGACGCCGCGGAAGACCGCGAACGTTTCCAGCAACTTTTAAAGGCACTGGATTTGCGCCAACCGCCCAACCGGACAGCCCGTACTGAAGAAGAGGCTATGGTGCTGGCGAAAGAAATTGGTTACCCGATCGTCGTCAGACCTTCTTACGTGCTGGGCGGACGTGCTATGGAAATCGTTCACGATCCGGCCGGTTTGGAACGGTACATGCGTGAAGCGGTCAAAGTGTCCAACGATTCACCGGTCTTGCTCGACCGTTTCCTAAATGACGCTATCGAGGTGGACGTCGACTGCATTGCCGACGGCCAGCGTGTACTGATCGGCGGTGTAATGGAACATATTGAACAGGCCGGTGTCCATTCCGGCGATTCGGCCTGTTCACTGCCGCCCTACTCACTTTCCAAGACCACGATTGACGAACTGAAACGACAGACGACATTGATGGCAAAAGGCTTAAATGTAGTGGGATTAATGAATGTCCAGTTCGCTATCCAGCATCAGGAAGTGGACGGCAAGCTTCAGGACGTCGTTTTCGTCCTGGAAGTCAATCCACGAGCTTCACGAACCGTTCCGTTTGTGTCCAAGGCAACCGGTAAACAACTGGCGAAAATCGCGGCCCGTTGCATGGTCGGAAAGACACTGGACGAACAGGGCATCGACGACGAAACAATACCGCCTTATTTCAGCGTCAAGGAAGCGGTTTTTCCGTTCGTCAAGTTTCCGGGAGTCGACACCATTTTGGGACCCGAAATGAAATCGACCGGCGAAGTCATGGGAGTGGGCAAAACGTTCGGTGAAGCGTTCGTCAAGTCACAGATGGCGGCCGGAGTCAATCTGCCGCGTTCGGGCAAAGTTTTTCTATCGGTCAAAGACAGCGACAAGCCGAGAGCGGTCAAGGTGGCGAAAGACCTTGTCAAACTGGGCTTTTCCATTATGGCGACAAAGGGAACGGCCAGAAAGATCGCCGAAGCGGGTATTGATGTCGAAACAGTCAATAAGGTCGCTGAAGGAAGGCCGCATATCGGCGACGTGATCAAGAATCATGAAATCGTCATGGTCATCAATACGGTCGAAGAAAAACGTAACGCTGTTGTCGACTCGCGTATCATCCGGACGTCGGCGCTGGCAGCCCGGATCAATACCGTCACCACGATTGCAGGAGCAGAAGCAGCTGTACAGGGGATTGCCTGCATGGACAACATTCATGTTTACGACTTGCAGGGGTTGCACAAATCGTTGAACTAACGTTCGGTTATATTGTCTGTTAGGCGAGGCTTTGCGACACATTTCCGTGTCTACAAGCCTCGCCGGTTTTTTGAGAGATAAAAAAAATGAGTTCCATACCAGTAACTGTCCGGGGCGCACAAATGATGCGCGATGAATTGCATCGGTTGAAAACCAGGGATCGCTACGAAGTGATCGCCGCCATTGCCGAGGCCCGTTCACACGGCGATTTGTCCGAAAACGCGGAATACGAAGCCGCCAAGGAACGCCAGGCTTTTATTGAAGGGCGAATTGCGGAACTGGAAAGTAAACTGAGCTCGGCCCAGGTCATTGACCCGAAAACGTTAAATACAAACGGCCGTATCGTATTTGCCGCGACCGTTTCGCTTGAAGACTTGGAAACGGGGAACCGGGTCGTCTATCAAATCGTCGGAAATGATGAAGCCGATCTGAAGGAAATGAAGATTTCCATTACTTCACCGCTGGCTCGTGCCCTGATCGGGCGCGAGGCGGGGGACGTCGTGGAAGTCGATGCACCGGCTGGAATTCGGGAGTATGAAATTCTCGACGTGCTGTTTATTTGACCCCGTTGGTATCAGGAGAGCGCTTTTTTCTTGGCGCTCGTCTGGCGCGGTTTTTTACGCTTGACCAGGCCGCCCGGTGTAACGCGTTCGTTTCCTTTGATTTGTACTTTCCTGACCCGGTTTTTGATGGCGCCGGAACCGGGTTTGAAGGTAGTAACGGTTTTCAATCCGCCTTTTCCGTTTTCCTTTTCCGGTTTGGCCGGTTCTTTTTGAGGGCGGTAAATGACCAGAAGCTTGCCGATATGCTGGATAGGTGCAGCGTCCAGTTCCCGGCAGATCGTTTGAAACAGGTCGATCCGGTTGGCGCGATCGTCACTGAAAACCCGGATTTTGATCAGTCCGTGGGCGTCGAGATTGACACTGATTTCTTTCAGCACGGCCTCGGTCAAACCGGCTTCTCCGATTAGAACGACCGGATCCAGATTGTGCGCTTGCGCTCTTAGCGTACTGCGCTGTGCAGAATTTAATTTCAACATAATCATCCTTTGAAAAAAGGTATTTTACGCGAATGTCGAAGAATAAATTCAACAAAAGCTGGATGAAAAAGCATCTTGACGATCCTTTTGTAAAACAGGCACAAAAGGAAGGTTACCGCGCCCGTGCCGCTTATAAATTGATCGAAATCGACGAAGAAGCCCGTTTGATTAAGCCGGGACAGGTTATTGTCGACTTGGGATGCGCTCCGGGAAGCTGGTCGCAATACGTCAGCCGGAAACTAGGTGCGACGGGACAGGATTTGCCAGACGGTACCGTGATCGGTCTGGACTTGTTACCCATGCAGCCGATCGCCGGCGTTCATTTTCTCCAGGGCGATTTTCGTGAAGAAGCGGTGTTGAAAGTACTGGAAAACCTGTTGAAGGGACGAAAAGTGGATCTCGTCTTGTCGGACATGGCGCCTAATCTGTCCGGTATTGCTTCGGCAGACGCTGCACGCGTAGCTTATTTGATGGAACTGGCGCTGGAATTTGCACAAACTCATTTGAAACCGTCCGGCGCATTGTTGGTCAAATGTTTTAACGGGAGTGCCTATAACGACGTGTTGAAGCAGTTCCGTGACACTTTCGTCACCGTCACACCGAAGAAACCGAAAGCGAGCCGTACTTATTCGTCAGAAATATTTTTGCTGGGACGTCAATTGCGCAACCCGGCCGATTAAGCTACTTGTTTTATTAAATAGTGTCTCCATTTGTAAAAAGTCGATACCTTTATCCGGTTAATCAGTTAGTGTTTTTAAAATGTCCGGGGAAAAGAGATCGGACAAGCCCGATATAAACTGAATTCGGCCTTGTTGTGGGCTGGCGATGGCAGATGCCGAAAAATGATTGTAAAATGGGTTATCTATTAGTAAATGACGCAGATGCGTCTGAGGAGTCTTCGTGAACAATATGTTTGTCAGGGTGGGCATTTGGACTGCCATTATCATTGTCCTTCTTACGACCTTCAAACATTTTACAGACAAAAATGTCGGATCGAGTGCCGAGGCGATTAATTATTCCCAGTTCCTGGATGAAGTCAAGTCCAAGAAAATCAAGGATGTCGTCATTGAAGACAGGTCGATCGTAGCCACCACAACCGACGGCAAAAAGGTCAAGACAGGTGTGACTTACCTGGATCGCGGACTGATCGGCGATCTGGTGGACAATGGTGTCCAATTCGATGTCAAACCACCTGAAGAACCATCGTTCTGGTCACAAATTTTCATTTCCTGGTTCCCTATGTTGCTGTTGATCGGTGTATGGATTTTTTTCATGCGCCAGATGCAAGGGGGTGGAAAAGGAGGGGCCTTTTCCTTCGGCAAATCCAAGGCGCGGATGATCGACCAGAAAAACAATACGGTGACTTTCAGTGACGTCGCCGGTTGCGACGAAGCCAAGGAAGAAGTACATGAAGTTGTGGACTTCTTGCGGGATCCGAACAAGTTTCAGAAACTGGGCGGTCGTATTCCTCGCGGCTTACTGTTGGTCGGGCCCCCCGGAACCGGTAAAACCCT
>DBGFLV010000277.1:0-2672 GCA_048528425.1 Oxalobacter sp.
CTCTTCATTTTTATCAATGGCAAAGGTCGGGTTGTGCGACTTTCGGGAAAAACCGAGCTTGGTCTTAAACATCTCTTCCGGATGCTCTGGCGTGTATTGCAATTCATACCACTTCTGCTTTCCCGGTCTTCTTTCCAACTGTTCTTTGAAAGGCATCAAATGGTCTTTGATCGCGGGAAACTCATCAATGTCGTACTGGTTTTCCGGTGTGTAAATCAGCCAGAGCGATCGGGAATCGGTCAGCCATTTGTCGAGATCTTGTCCGTTGACGTAGGACTTCAGTATGTCTGCCGATCGGGGGTCTTTTTGGATCAACTGTTCTTTTGTGGTTTCATCCACGATGAAAGCTTCATCCAGACCGGTCTCGACACCTTGAAAGACAGAACCGTAGAGCTCTTTCAGGGTCGGATAAGTTCCTTTCAACTTTTCGTTCAAAAAAAGAACAGCGCTTTCATGAAGCCAGACGGCCGTTTTGCCGGACAACAGATTGTCGGCGCTCAATAGAAGACAGAAGCGTGCGAATGCCGCTGGATCTTCCAACAGTTCACTGAGAACGAAACGTTCATATGCCTTGTCTTTTCTTTTGCGGGGATAGAAACGGATTTCATTCAAATTGGTCAGCAGATAAAAACCGTTGTCCTGCAATTCGACAAATTTCCACGCTTCTTCTTCAAACCGGTGCCCGGCTTCATCGGAAATACTACCGGATACCGTTTCCGTGAATTTCAGTGCGGCAACCGCTTTCTGACCGACCGGTTTGAATTGGCCCAGCAGCAGATCGAAGAACGTGTCCGGTGTCGAATTCGGTACCACGGTAGCCGATGTTCCCGACGCGTGGTAGCCCAGAAGTTTTTCCAGTACTTCAGCCATGAAGGCGGAAGACCGGGTCGCCGGGTCTTCTTTTTCAAGCGCAGCCAGACCGTCAACCCATGCCTGCAAAACGGATCGTTGTGATTCCGGGCTGAAGTGCTTGAGTTCGTTTTCAAAAGTGCGTGTATGGAAAAGTGTTTTTGTCAAATGATGATGGGTATTTTCCATTGATTTATCCCGTTAAAAAGGTGTGGCGTTCTACTGAGGAGTAACCGATTTGATGGTTTTTTTCAAATAGGTATCCGAAAGAAAAATTGTACAAGACATTGTGACCCGACAGGCAGAATCCAGAGCTTTTCGTCGTGGTTTCGAAAGCACTGGTGTTTTCAACCGGGAGACCGCTTTCCCATCGCGTTTTTACCATCCCGGCAGCCCGGCCAGCACATCCGTTTCCATAACGGCGATGAGGTTTGATTACTTCTTGCGCGATGTTTTTCTATGGGCCGGTTTTTCCTTCAAGGATCGGGCCACCAGCGCATCCATCACTTTTAGCGTTTGGGTATGCATTTCCTGTTCGGAAAGATCCATCTTGTTACCGGAGCTGACAATGGCAGGTGAAGTCAGGTATTTTCCGTTGATAACGATCATGGGGACGCCTTCGATTTCATAAGTCGATTGCATTTCGACGGCTTTGTTGCCCAGCATTTGGACATAAAACGAGTTGTACATTTCAACAAATTTCTTGCGGTCGACGCCGTTTTTCTCGACGAAATCGAAAATCTGTTCATCTGATCGCAACCCCAGCCGCTGTACCTGGATGGCGTCGAAAATTGTATGATGCAATTCATTGGTCAGAACGTCCATGGCCGAGAGGGTATAAAACATCCGTTGATGCAGCGCCATAGATTCACTGAATTTGACGGCCACTCGTTTGAAAACAACGTTTTTCTTGTTTTTTCTGGCCCAGTTCGTCAACGCGGTATCGAATGCGTAACAGTGGGGGCAAAAATAACCGAAGAATTCAATCACTTCGATTTTGTCTCCCGTGTTGGTGGGTTGCGGGACTTTCAGTACTTGATAGTCAACGTTCTTTTCGGGCGCGTTAGGCGAGGCAATAGCCGATGCAGCCAGGAAGCCGACGAGCACGATGGCCATCCACCGATAAAAAAGTCTGGTCATTTTTTTTCCAGTTAGCGTGTAATCGTTGTGTTGATACCGTTTTGCTTCAATTTGTTTTGGGCATTGCGAACGGCAGGATTGCCTTTATACGGTCCCAAGCGTACACGATAAAGGGTTCCCGTATTTGACGAGGCTTCAGAAATGTGAGATTCAAAACCCAAAAGCGCAAGATTGCCCCGCATGTTTTCCGCTTCGGACTTATTGCGAAAAGCACCAGCCTGGAGATAGTAAAGTATCCTGGTGTCCGGTGCAGCGGATTCTGCCGGTTTTGCTGGGAGGACATTGGCGGACGGCGGGACGACAGCCGGTTTGGCGATTTCGTCCGAAGCGACAGCGGGGGAGGGTTCTCCGGCAGGTGTATCTTTGATGATTGGCCTCGTCGTGTCGCGGTTGCCGTAGAGTGATTGGTTGGGATCGGCGGCCGGAGCGGCGACGGTTGCCGGAGTCGGCGGGGTGGCCGGTTTGCTGTTCCGGCCTGCAAAAGGAATCGGCGTTTTGGTGACCATCAGGGCGACAACGACTGCGATGAGCAAGCCGGTAATCAAACCGATGATAAACCCTACGAATGTTCCGCCTTTTTGTTTTTTCAAAGTTGCCATAATCGAAAAGTTACATTTTTTCAGGGGCCGAGACACCTAGTAACGCCAGACCGTTACGGAGAACCTGTCGTGTCGCTTTCAGGA
>DBGFLV010000278.1:0-14131 GCA_048528425.1 Oxalobacter sp.
AAACGGCAATACCTGCTCAACCTTACAATTCAAAAGCTTTGCCAGGGCCGTACTGGTTCTGACTGCATCGCGGTAACCGGTTTCGCCCGTTCCCGCATTGGCGTTTCCGGTATTGACCATGAGCGCACAGATGGACTTGCCTTCCTGTTGTACCTTTGCCAGATGGGCCTTGCACAACTGGACAGGTGCAGCGCAAAAACGGTTTTTCGTAAAGACACCTGCCACCGTCGATGTCGGAGATAACCGCATGACCAGCAAATCCTTGCGATCGGCTTTTTTGATGTTAGCCTCGGCATAACCGAGTTCAAGACCGGAAACCGGCTTTAATGCCGACGCTACCGGAACAGACAGATTGACAGCCATAGTGATTTCACCCAACTCTTTCAAACCCGAACGGGTCTTTTTTATTGCTTATTCCAGACGGCCGTGGCAATGCTTGTATTTTTTGCCGCTCCCGCAAGGACAGGATTCGTTACGCCCTACCTTAGGCAACGTATTGACGAAAGGTTCCTGTCTGGTTTCAGTCGTGTCGCTCACCTCCTGTCCTTCAGCCGACGACAGTTCACTGGTCGGTTCAGGACGATCGTAACTCACTTCGGTAAGTGGCGACTGGGCTTGCTGGGTAGCGGCCATTTCAACTTCTTCCCGCGTCCGGATCCGGACAAGGATCAGCACTTTGGTGACGTCGTTTCTGATCATGTCCAGCATCTGGCTGAACAGTTGGAAGGCTTCGCGTTTATACTCCTGTTTCGGATTTTTCTGGGCGTAACCACGCAAATGAATGCCCTGGCGCAAGTGATCCAGCGCTGCCAGATGTTCACGCCAGTAATTGTCCATACTTTGCAGTACGACACTGCGTTCGTATTCGGAAAACGCTTCCTTCCCGACCAGGTCGATTTTGGCCTGATAAAACTCGTCGACTGTTTTCAGGATGTGTTCCAACAAATCCTCGTCGGTCAGGCTTTTCGATTCCTCGAGCACACTCGCCAGCGGGATGTCCAGTTTCCACTGGGTCGACAACTCCCTTTCAAGCCCTTCGATGTCCCACTGTTCCTCTACAGATTCTTCCGGAACGTACATTCTAAACAGATCGGTAAACGCACCGTGCCGCAGTGACGTAATCAGCTCAGTCGGGTCCGACAATTCGAGCAATTCGTTGCGCTGCTGGTAAATGACTTTACGCTGATCGTTGGCGACATCATCGTATTCCAGCAATTGTTTGCGCATGTCGAAATTGCGGCCCTCGACTTTTCGCTGGGCCGATTCGATGGAACGCGTCACGATACCGGACTCGATGGCTTCGCCTTCCGGCATCTTCAACCGTTCCATGATCGAACGCATCTTGTCTCCGGCGAAGATACGCAACAGGGGATCGTCCAGCGACAGATAAAAGCGTGAAGAACCCGGATCGCCCTGGCGTGCCGACCGCCCTCTCAACTGATTGTCCACACGCCGCGATTCATGACGTTCCGTACCGACGATGTGGAGTCCGCCCTGCGCGACGACGAAATCGTGCAGCGATTGCCATTCGTTACGTAACTGCTCGATTCGCGCTTTTTTCTGATCTTCGGGCAAAGCTTCGTCTGCCTCGGTAAATTCAATTTGTTTCTCGACGTTACCGCCCAAAACGATATCCGTACCGCGTCCGGCCATATTGGTTGCGATCGTAATCATTTTTGGCCGGCCGGCCTGGGCAACGATTTCCGCCTCGCGGGCGTGTTGTTTGGCATTTAAAACGTTGTGCGGCAAACCGGCTTTCGTCAGAATGCCAGAGAGCAGTTCCGAATTCTCGATCGACGTCGTACCGACTAGCACCGGTTGCCCCCGCTCGTAGCATTCCTTGATGTCATTCAACATGGCGGCGTACTTTTCCTCAGCGGTTTTGTACACCTGATCCTGTCGGTCTTTACGCTGATTGGGCTTGTTTTGCGGGATGACGACCGTTTCCAGACGATAGATTTCCTGGAATTCATACGCTTCCGTGTCCGCCGTCCCCGTCATTCCCGACAGTTTTTCATACATCCGGAAATAATTCTGGAAGGTGATCGACGCCAGGGTCTGGTTTTCGTTCTGGATTTTGACACCTTCCTTGGCCTCGACAGCCTGATGCAAGCCGTCCGACCAGCGTCGCCCTTCCATCAGACGACCGGTGAATTCATCGACGATAACCACTTGTCCGTCCTGCACGACATAGTGCTGGTCACGGTGAAACAAGACATTCGCCCGCAGCGCAGCGTACAGGTGATGCACCAAAATGATGTTGCTTGCATCGTACAGAGAAGCCCCTTCCGGGAGAAGACCCATACTGGTCAGGATTTTCTCGGCTTTTTCATAGCCGGCATCGGTCAGATAAACCTGATTGGTTTTTTCATCTTTGGTGAAATCGCCCGGTACCTCGATTTTTCCCCGACCGTCCCGCGTTTCCTCACCGATCTGGAGTGTGAGCATCTTCGGTACGGCGTTCATCTTGTAATACAGCTCGGTATTGTTTTCGGCCTGACCGGAAATGATCAACGGGGTTCTGGCCTCGTCAATCAAAATGGAATCGACTTCATCCACAATGGCGTATACCAACCCTCGCTGAACCCGATCGGCTGGATCGTATACCATGTTGTCGCGAAGGTAATCGAATCCGAACTCGTTGTTCGTGCCGTACGTGATGTCGGCCGCATAAGCGGCCTGCTTTTTGTCGTGATCCATCGACGTCAGATTCACACCGGTCGTCAATCCCAGCCAGCCGTACAGACGGGACATCCATTCCGCGTCCCGTTGGGCCAGATAATCGTTGACGGTCACGACATGAACGCCTTTCCCCGTCAGTCCGTTCAGGTAAGCCGGCAACGTTGCCACCAGCGTTTTGCCCTCACCAGTCGCCATTTCAGCGATCTTGCCCTGGTGCAAGGCCATGCCGCCGATCAGTTGGACGTCGTAAGGCCGCATCTTCAGGACGCGTTTGCTGGCTTCGCGACAAACGGCGAACGCTTCCGGCAACACACTGTCCAGCGATTCCCCACGGGCGATACGCTCTCTGAATTCAGGTGTTTTGGCTTTCAGCTCGCCATCCGAGAGTTTTTCCAACGCCGGTTCAAGCGAATTGATTTTGGTTACGGTCTTGCCGTACTGCTTCAACAGCCGCGCGTTGCGACTGCCGAAAATGCTGGTCAATATAGACATGTTACGTTCTTGAAATTAAGCAGTGTAATAGACTGCATTAACACAGGCTTTGACATTTCATCAAGGCTCACTTTGGTAAGAGTACATTTTAGCATGGCCTTTTTCAGGCCATGGAGCAACTTTAATCTCACATTGTCCTTTTAAAAAAGAGATTCGACAATTCCGATCCCATTTTCAGCCGTGCTGTTGTTTTATTACGGCAGTGTCACTGCTCCGATCGGCTATACTCAAGCCCATCCCTTTTTCCGATCTGTCCGTTTTAAAACGGCAGAAGTGACGACCTTTTTCAACAGAAAACATGAAAACGAAGGATGGCTTTCCGACTGTCGCCGATTACCTCGGTTCGCACGAAAAACTGGCTGGACTGATGGACACGGTACAAAAACTTTCTGTCCTCCAAACGGACTGTTCCGACATCCTTTCATCCTGTTTTATCGGTTGCCGTGTTTTGAAACTGGAAGAGGGAACGCTTCTGGTCGGCGTTCCGAACCAAGCGTCTGCCGCCCGCCTGAGACAGAAAATGCCACTTTTGAAAAACCGGCTTGGCGCCAAGGGCTGGCCGGTCAACGCGATTCGTCTGAAAATCCGGTTTCCCGATCCACCGCCGGCACCCGAAGCGGTCGGCAAAAAGCATCTTTCTCCCACCGCTTTCGCGTCCATCGTCACCCTTTGCGAAAATCTTGAAAAGACCGATAGCGACACCGGGTTGATGAACGCCTTGCACCAGCTCATCACTACGTGTCGCCAGCAGACGCACCGGCCCCTCTAGAGAACGACACTTTACGCGGGCACCCATTCCAGAGTCGATTGGTCGAACAGAGAATTGGGTGCCTCTTCCTGAGTCGTGAACGTAACGATTTCATAGGCATCCGGTTGTGCCAGAAGCGCCCTGATCAACTGGTTGTTCAAGGCGTGACCGGATTTGTGAGCGGTGTAGGAAGCCAGAAGCGGATGGCCGATGTTGTACAGGTCACCGATCGCGTCCAAAATCTTGTGCCGGACGAACTCGTCTTCATAACGCAATGCATGGGCGTTCAGGATCCGGTATTCGTCCATGACAATCGCGTTTTCCAACGAACCGCCCCGGGCCAGTCCCATACCGCGCAACGTTTCCACATCCTTGACGAAACCGAACGTGCGTGCCCTCGCAATATCGCGGACATAGGACACCTTGCTCAAATCGAGCTGGGCCCGCTGGTGGGTCGAATCAATCGCCGGATGATTGAACTCGATGAAAAAGTCCAGCTTAAAACCATTGTAGGGTTCCAGACGCGCCCATTTTCGGTCGGCGCTTTTGCCTTCACCGATCTCGACGCTTTTTTTGACGCGGATGTACTTTTTCGGCGATTCCTGCTCCTTCAATCCTGCCTGTTGCAAGAGAAAAACGAAGGATGAAGCTGAACCGTCCATAATGGGAATCTCTTCCGCATTGACTTCGACGTGTAAATTGTCGATTCCCAAACCGGCACAGGCCGACATCAGGTGCTCGATAGTCGAAATCCGAACGCCGTCTTTCACCAGTGTCGACGCCAGCATGGTTTCACCGATCGCCTGTGCGCCGACGGGAATCGACACGACAGGATGCAGATCAGTTCGGTGAAAGACGATACCGGTATCCGGTGCGGCCGGACGCAACACAAGCTCGACCTTATAGCCGGAATGCAAACCGATACCGACAGTACGGGTCGGATATTGGATAGTACGCTGTTTTAGCATGATTTAATGTCGAGACCTTTACACACCTGAATTATCTTTGAAACGTCATTTTACGCTTCCAACAGGCATTTTGCCTGAATCGTCGGCATTTTCAGGAAAACTTTCCTCCAACTTGCCCGTCTTCAAAAAAACCGGCACCTTTTTACAGGAACAACTGTTTATCAAAGGCAGCACAGGCCGGTTCCCTCCGGCCGATGCCGACTCATTTTAATCAGCCTGACGCCGCAGGAAAGCGGGAATATCGTAGGTTTCCATACCGTTCTTTTCAAGCGCCTTGACCGTATCGCTTGCAGACTCGCGACCGTGTCGCCACACGGCGGGTTTCTGCAGCGTTTCGAAAGAAGGGACCTGATCCTGGCCCGATACAACTTCGTTGGTATGGGGCATGACGATTTCGTTATTCGTTCCCGTCCGTAAAGGGGTCTGAACGAGACGCATCGGCTTTTTGTTTTTGCCCAGTCCCGTTGCCACCACCGTAACGCGAATGTCTTCACCCATCGAATCGTCATAAGCAATGCCTTGCGCAATCGTGGCGTCCGGCGAAGCGAAAGCCCGCACAGTGGCCATGACTTCTTTGATTTCCTTGCCTTTCAAACCACGGCTGGCGGTGACGTTGACGAGAACGCCACGGGCACCGGACAGGTCGATGCCGTCCAGAAGCGGTGAGGCCACAGCTTGTTCCGCTGCGATCCGGGCACGGTCGACACCTGAGGCAATCGCTGTGCCCATCATGGCTTTACCCTGTTCGCCCATGATCGTCTTGACGTCGTTAAAGTCCACATTGATGTGGCCGCGAACATTGATAATTTCGGCAATACCGGCCACCGCATTGTTCAAGACGTCGTCGGCATGCTGCAACCATTCAATCATGCTGTCGTCTTCATAAATTTCCTCAAGCTTTTCATTTAAAATGACGATCAGGGAATCCACATGCGCTTCCAGCGCTTCCAGCCCCTGTTCGGCGATTTCCATGCATTTGTCGCCTTCATACGAAAAAGGTTTGGATACGACAGCGACCGTCAAGGCACCCAGCGATTTGGCCACTTCCGCCACGATCGGTGCCGCACCGGTACCGGTACCGCCCCCCATGCCAGCAGCGATAAACACCATATGCGCTCCCCGCAAGGCGTCTTCGATCCGATCACGTGACTCTTCTGCCAGCTGGCGCCCGATATCAGGACGCATCCCGGCCCCCAGGCCCGAATCACCAATCTGAATAATGTTGTGCGCTTCCGAATGAGACAAGGCCTGCGCATCCGTATTGGCCGCAATAAACTCAACGCCCGAGACACCCTTGTTGATCATATGCTGGACAGCGTTACCGCCCGCACCCCCCACGCCGACTACCTTGATGATAGTGCCCAGCGTTGCATTGTCGACCATATCAAATTCCATATTTAAGCTCCTGTCACAAAAGTACTGTTCCTGCCTGGCTGCCCCGCGCGATGCGAAAGCATTCCGTTAAAACCGCTTCAATTACACCTTCGATTTCCATACAAACTAGAAATTGCCCATAAACCATTCCTTCATGCGCTGCAAAACGGCTTTGGTAGAGCCTTGCTGCTTGGTCACGATGTTGCCTCTCAAGTACTGTTTTTTGGCTTCTGCCAACAACCCGTGTGCCGTTGAATAACGGGGACTTTTGACGACGTCGGCCAGCTGGCCACTGTACTGCGGAACGCCCAGTCGCACCGGTTTCAGGAAAATGTCTTCTGCCAGTTCGGTAATACCCGGCAACATGGCCGATCCTCCCGTCAACACCACGCCGGACGATAACACTTCTTCATATTCGGATTCCCGGACGACCTGAAGTGCCAACGCAAACAACTCTTCCACACGCGGTTCGATCACGGCCGCCAACATCTGGCGCGACAACGTACGTGGACCACGGTCCCCTAGCCCAGGAACCTCGATCGTCTCGGCCGGATCGACCAGTACCTGTTTGGCAATGCCGTAACGGATCTTGATTTCTTCCGCTTCCAACGTCGGTGTGCGCAACGCCATCGCAATGTCGTTGGTGATTTGGTCTCCTGCAATCGGAATCACCGCCGTGTGACGGATGGCACCTTCGGTGAAAACAGCGATGTCCGTCGTTCCGCCCCCCATGTCGATCAGCACGACACCCAATTCCTTTTCGTCTTCTGTCAAAACGGCGTCGGCTGACGCCAGCGGCTGGAGAATCAGATCAGAGACTTCCAGTCCGCAACGACGAATACATTTGACGATATTTTGCACAGCCGATACCGCCCCGGTGACGATGTGGACTTTCACTTCCAGCCGGATACCGCTCATCCCGATGGGTTCCCTAACGTCTTCCTGGTTGTCGACGACAAACTCCTGAGACACCGTATGCAAAAACTGTTGTTCCGTGGGGATGTTCACGGCACGCGCCGTTTCGATGACTCGGGCTACGTCTGCTGCCGTCACTTCCTTGTCTTTAATTGCCACCATACCGCGTGAATTGAAGCTGCGGATGTGACTGCCGGCGATGCCGGTATAAACATTTCTTATCTTGCAGTCCGCCATCAATTCCGCCTCTTCCAAAGCCGCTTGAATGGACTCCACCGTCGCTTCGATATTGACGACAACGCCTTTTTTCAATCCTTTCGACTCGTGCTGGCCCAGTCCGATCACTTCATGGCGGCCGTCCGGCAATACTTCGGCCACGATCGCAACGACTTTTGAGGTACCGATATCCAGGCCGACAATCAAATTTTTAAGGTCTTTAGTCATAGCGCCACACTATTTCTTTGAGTACGTGATAAAGGAAGCTTTACGTTCATTTTCAGGGCCAGGCCGTTCGGGTAACGCATATCAATGTTATCAATCGTGTTTCCAACCCGTTCGGCCAATTGCGGATAAGCCTTGATCAAACGATTCATCAGCCGATTCATCGCGTCGGCTTCCTTTTCCCGGCCGAATTCGACTGTCATGCCATTGTCCAGTCTGACCGTCCAGGCGTATCGGTCTGACAGCCTGATCTCTTTAGGGGCGAGATCAATCGCCGCAAATTGTTTACGGAATGCTTCATAACGCGCCAACACTTCTCTTTCACTGCCTTTCGGTCCCGAAAACTTCAACAAATCGTAGTCTTCCTCGGCCTCGGCCATGTTCACCGTGAACAGATCACCTTTGGTGGAAAGCAGCTGCCCTTCTTCTCCCCAGATCCCCAAAGGCTGGTACTCTTCGAGTGAAACAACCAGTTTGCCGGGCCATTCCCGTCTGATGCTCGCTTCCCTGACCCACGGGACCGCTTTAAAAGCGGTTCTGACTTCGTCCAGATCGACCGTGAAGAAATTGCCTTGTATGGCAGGCAACGCCGTACTTTTCACGGTCGACGCATTGACGTGCCTTAAGGTCTCGCCCCCGACGGACTGCACTTTGACACTCTGCAAGGCATAGACCGGCTTCCGGACCAGCCAGCCCACTACACCCGTTGCCACCGCCAGCAGAAACACGGCAAAGCAAGTATTCGATACGGCATTCAGTGCCCGGACGTTGTGCCACATAGCGCGCTTTATCCTTCCTTTCGTTTAACATAATCCAGCGTGGCCGACTGCAACAGCGTCAGGCACAACGTTTCATAATCCAGTCCCGCCTGACGCGCCGCGATCGGTACAAGTGAATGACCGGTCATGCCGGGTGAGGAATTCAATTCCAGCAAGAACGGAGCACGATCTTTCTCACGCCATATCACATCAACCCGGCCCCAACCCCGACAGCCCAACGCCTGGTAACTTTGCAGAGCGTATTGCTGAATTCTTTCTTCCGTTTCTTTATCCAGGCCGCAGGGGCAGAGATAGCGGGTTTTGTCATTGAAATACTTGTTGTGATAGTCGTAATTGGCATCCGGGGCGACAATCCGGATCAAAGGCAACGCCTGCGGCGTACCGTCCTGTTCCAGAATCGCACAGGTCAATTCCAGGCCGTCGATGAATTCCTCGGCAAGCACCGACCGATCGTATTTCGCTGCCAACGCGTAAGCTTCGGCCAGCTGGCTGGCCTCTTTCACTTTGGTCAGGCCGAGCGTCGATCCTTCATGAGCCGGCTTGACAATGAACGGCAAACCCAAGTAAGCGATCACTTCATCAGGCTTGGAATCGGCTGTCAATTCGATGTAACGCGGTGTCGGCAATCCTTCGGCAAGCCACAAGCGCTTGGTCATAATCTTGTCCATCGCGATAGCCGAAGCCAGCACACCGGAACCGGTGTAAGGAATCTGCAACTGTTCCAGCAACCCCTGGATGCACCCGTCTTCCCCGTAACGACCATGCAACGCAATAAACACGCGATCGAATTTTTCATCGGCCAGTTCGGCAGGACTACTTCTGCCGGTATCGAAAAGCCGGGCATCCACTCCCTTGCTTTTCAACGCCGCACAAACCGCTTCTCCTGAAACGAGGGAAACCTCACGTTCAGCCGATTTGCCCCCGAACAGAACACCGACTTTTCCCAAGACCGCCACCTTTTTCACTTTATCCATTCTTATTCCACCGCCTTGTCCAGGAGTTTTCCGGAAACGCCGCTGATCGAACCGGCGCCCATCGTAATGACAATGTCCCCTTCTTCGATGACGTTCAGTATCGCCGACGGCATTTCCGCCATGTCTTCGACAAATACCGGATCCACTTTACCGGCGACGCGGATCGCCCGCGCCAGTGTTCGTCCATCGGCCGCCACAATCGGTTGTTCTCCGGCCGGGTACACTTCCCCCAGCAACAGCACATCAGTACCCGAGAGCACCTTGACGAAATCCTCGAACAAGTCGCGCGTTCTCGAATAACGATGAGGCTGAAAGGCCAAGACGAGCCGTCTGTCCGGATAAGCACCCCGTGCGGCCGCGATGGTGGCGGCCATTTCGGCAGGGTGATGGCCGTAATCATCCACCAGTTCCACACAGACAACGGATTCACTGTTCTTGTGGGGAAGACGAACACGACCCAATCGGGTGAAGCGCCGGTTGACCCCAGTGAATTTTTCCATTGCCCGCTGTGTGGCGTTGTCGTCGATACCCAGTTCACGTGCGATAGCAATGACGGCACAGGCATTCTGGACATTGTGCATTCCCGGCTGATTCAGACGAACCGACAATGGCGGATGCCCTTTTTGCCAGACGGTAAACGTCATCATTGTTCCATCGGCATTAGCGTTAACAGCCCTGACGTCGGCCTCTTCATGAAAACCGTAAGTCGTGACCGGTTTGGAAATGAACGGCCGGATTTCACGGACGTTACTGTCGTCAATACACAGCATGACGCGGCCGTAAAACGGCAAGCGCTGCGTAAACTGGATAAAAGCCTGTTTCAGTTTTGCGAAATCATGGTCGTAAGTATCCATGTGGTCCGCGTCGATATTGGTAATGACTTCGATGACCGGATACAGATTCAGAAAAGAAGCGTCCGATTCGTCGGCCTCCGCCACGATAAAGTCACCTTCCCCCAGTCCGGCGTTGGCCCCGGCACTGTTTAAACGACCGCCGATCACGAAAGTCGGATCAAAACCGCCTTCGGCCAGAACACTGGCCACCAGACTGGTCGTCGTCGTTTTGCCGTGCGTTCCGGCGATCGCAATACCCCGTTTCAACCGCATCAATTCAGCCAGCATGACCGCCCGCGGAACGAGGGGAATATTCTTCTTTCGGGCGGCGACCACTTCCGGATTGTCTTCTTTGATGGCACTCGAGACGACGACGGCATCGGCGTTTTCCACATGCTCCGGCGCATGCCCCAACATGACGCGCGTACCCAGCGCGGCCAGATGACGCGTCGACGCGTTGCTTGTCAGATCGGAACCGGAAATTTCATACCCGAGATTGACCAGCACTTCGGCAATACCGCTCATTCCGCTTCCGCCAATGCCGACAAAATGAATTCTTTTGACTTTGTGTTTCATACTGTTAATTTATTTATCGTTTACTGTTCCGATCAGAATTTCGGCAATCTTTTCATTGGCGTCCCGTTTACCCAGCGCATAAGCCTTTTTCGCCATTTGAAGACAGGTCTCACGGGTCATGTCCTCCAAAAGCCGGGCCAGATAATCCGGGGTCAGATTTACCTGCGGCAAATGGATGGCCGCTTCCTGCCGATGCATGAATAGCGCATTGTCCCGCTGATGCGACGTGCTGGAAGCGATAAACGGCACCAGAACGCTAGCCACTCCCGCCGAAGTCAGTTCGGACACCGTAATGGCTCCTGCCCGGCAAATCACCAGATCAACACGGGCGTAGCAAGCTGCCATATCGTCAATGAAATCGACCACTTCCGCATGCACCTGTGCCTTTCTGTATTGCTGTCGGACACCGGCGATATGCTGTCTTCCCGTCTGATGAATGACATGCGGCCTTTTTTCATAAGGCAGTTGTGCCAGCGCAGCAGGAAGACATTCGTTCAACACTTTGGCCCCCAGACTGCCGCCTACCACTAGAATTTTTAAAACACCTTCACGGCGTGCGTAACGGTCTTCGGGAGCCGGAAGACTCCTGATTTCGTGCCGTACGGGATTTCCGGTACAAACTGCCTTGGAGGCCACTTCACCGTACTGTCCCGGAAAACCGAACAAAACCCGTTTCGCCGAAGACGCCAAGGTTCTGTTGGACAAAAGCAGCTTGGCGTCTGCGTTGACCAACACGATAGGCACCCCCAGCACCCGGGCAGCCATGCCGCCCGGAACCGTAACGTACCCTCCCATACCGACGACCAGATCGGGCTTGCGCCGCCGCAGAATACCCAAACACGTCATGAAACTCGTGCAAAGCCGGACACTACCTCTTACTGCATGAACCATGCCTTTGCCGCGCAATCCGGCAAATTCGATACGGTCCATTTCAATACCGCTTGAAGGCACGATATTCCCTTCCATGCCGTGCCGGGTGCCGAGCCAGGACACTTCCCAGCCTTCCCGCTGCATCGTCGACGCAATGGCCAGTCCCGGAAAGATATGACCGCCGGTACCTGCCGCCATAATCAGGAGTTTTTTACGGTCGTTCATGTCCGGCCTCCCCGCATGATCTGCCGGTTTTCATAGTCAACCCGCAAAAGTATCGCCAACGCCATGCAATTGATCACGATTCCCGAACCGCCGTAACTCATCAGAGGTAACGTCAACCCCTTAGTCGGCAACAATCCCAGGTTCACTCCCATATTGATGAATGTCTGAACACCGATCCAAATCCCAATCCCCTGCGCCAGCAAGCCGGCAAAAATCCGGTCCATTGCAATGGACTGGCGACCGATTTCAAAAGCCCGTTTCACTATCCAGTAAAAGATGGCCACCACGGCCAAAACACCGATAAAACCCAGTTCTTCGCCGACAACGGCCATCAGAAAGTCCGTATGAGCTTCCGGCAGATAGTGCAGTTTTTCCACGCTGCCCCCCAGACCGACCCCGAAAATTTCTCCCCGCCCGAAGGCGATTAGCGAATGCGACAACTGATATCCTTTACCCAGCGCATTGGCGCCGTCCCAAGGATTTAAATAAGCGAATATCCGTTCCCGTCGCCAGGGCGACATGACAATCACCACACTGAAAATTCCTACCAGCGTCGCCGCGATGCCACCGAACCAGACGCCGTTGAAACCGCCCAAAAAAAGAATGCCCATCGCAATACAGATAATGACGCCCAAAGCGCCCAAGTCCGGTTCCAACAACAAGAGCAAACCGATCAGACCCAGCGCTGTTGCCATTGGAAAAAATCCCTTGGTCAACTTGTGCATGAAATTCTGTTTGCGAACGGTGTAGTCCGCGGCATACATGACGATGAACAACTTCATCAATTCCGAAGGCTGCAAGTTGAAAATCCGGAACGAAAGCCAGCGCCTCGCCCCGTTGACTCCTTTTCCGATGCCGGGTATCAACACCAACACCAGCAAAAACAGCGTAACGACAAACAGCAAAGGCGCATATTTTTGCCAGGTGTCGATGCGGACGCGAAAAACCATCAGCCCCGCGATCAGTCCCAACGCGATAAAAATAGCTTGCCGGATGAAAAAGTGCTCATTCCGGTAGCTGGCATATTTCGGCGAATCCGGCAATGCGATCGAAGCCGAATACACCATGACCAGCCCGAGAAACAGCAAAGCGAGTACAGCGAAAAACAGGTACTGGTCGAATTTCATCATCTTGGCGTTTTTCGCTTCGGCGATACGCCCGTCGCCCATCCCCGTCACACCGGCGAAAAAACGCTTGACCGATTGCAGCCTCATGACAGCACCTCCCCGACGGAAGAAGCCAGCCGGTGCACAGCCGAGACGAAAACGTCAGAACGGTGAGCGTAATCCCGGAACATGTCCATACTGGCACAGGCCGGAGACAACAGCACGATGTCGTTTTTCTCTGCTTTTTCCGCCGCTTTAACTACGGCCTGTTCAAGTGAAGCGCAATCAATCTGTTCAACGCCGGTCGATGAGAGTGCATCGTGGATTTGCCGGGCATCCCGACCGATCAGCAAAATGGTTTTCACGTATTGGCCGACTACGTTCGCCAAAGGAGAGAAATCCTGATCCTTGCCGAGCCCTCCCGCAATCAACAGAATTTTCCCGCCTTTTTCCACGCTGCTTCTGCCCATTCCCCGAATAGCAGCTACCGTTGCGCCCACATTGGTGCCTTTGCTGTCGTCGATATAGGTGACTTCCCTGATGACGGCGACCCGTTGGACACGATGCGGTTCTCCCCGGTAATCACGCAAAGCCTGCAACAGGGGAGCAAACGGCAACCCGATCGCCCGACAAAGCGCTAATGCGGCCAGGGCGTTGGCGGCATTGTGGCGTCCCTGTATTTGCAAGGCGTCAACCGGCATCAGTTTCCGGAGCGCGCAATCGACCGGCTTATCGCTCTTTCGTTTTTTCCGGACAGTCTCGTCGTCAATCGGTACCATCACAGAAAGCCACTCCATCCCCCGATCAAGATGCAATCCAAAAGCAAACGGTTCGCCCGGTTCATCCGTACCGAAGGTAACGATTGAAGCCGAGTCCGTCCGCATGTTCACGACGACTTCGTCTTCGCGATTCAAAATCCGAGCCGTCCCGGCGCCGAAAACCCGGGCCTTGGCGGCACTGTACGCCTCCAGACTGCCGTGCCAATCGAGATGATCCTGAGTGAGGTTCAATACAGTTGCCGCATCCGGTTGCAAGGAATAGGTCGTAAACAGCTGAAAACTGGACAACTCCAGCACCCATACTTCGGGTAATTCGTCTTTTTCAAGGGCTTCCCGCAACACGTCAAGCGCTGCCGGACTGATGTTGCC
>DBGFLV010000279.1:0-7050 GCA_048528425.1 Oxalobacter sp.
CGGCAGAAAAAAGCCGTCACGAACCCAATCGCTTTTAGCGTGAAAAACGGTTTCATCAGGAAGGGCGAGACATTAACGATAACGAGGTATAAAGGCGTATCCGTATCAGGCAGCGACCAGAAAGAGTCGACGCCGGTAATGACGACCGGGGTGGGAAAACGCTTTACCGGATTCTTTCATGCCGTAAACACGGCAGACGAAAGGGGTTATTTTCGCCCGGTAAAAAGGAAACGAGTCGTCAATCGGAATAAAAGGCTTTCTCCCCCAGAATAGTGCGGTCCCGGATGATTCCGGCTTATACGCCATCGAGCGCAGAAAACGGCTACTACCCAAAGGGGACTTCAACCTGTTTTTCGGTCTAAACCATGCAAGGTCGGAAAGAGGTTGCAACGTATGGCGCACCGTCGCAAAATCTACTCGACAATAGTCTGCGGTTCGTCACCGTTACGCGACCGGATTTCTCCGATACGGTAAACCGTTTCTCCCGAAGCCTGCAATTGCCGAATGGCAATATCGGCATTTTCTTGCGAGACGATGATCACCATGCCGATACCGCAATTGAAGACCCGGTACATTTCACTGTCGCCAATATTACCGTGCTCTTGCAACCAGCCGAATAGCGGCGGCATGGTCCATGACGATTTGTGCAGAACAGCGGTGAGATCCTTTTTCAAAATACGAGGGATGTTTTCCAGCAGGCCGCCTCCCGTTATGTGCGCTAACCCCTTGACTTTCAGGGAAGCCATCAGCGAGAGCAACGGTTTCACGTAGATCCGGGTCGGCGCCATCAACGCTTCTGCCAGCGAGCGACCGTCCAGATCGGCATTGAGATCGGGCTGGGTTACCTCGATAATTTTGCGGACGAGTGAATAGCCGTTTGAATGAATGCCGGAAGAAGCGAGTCCGATCACGACATCGCCGGGAACGATTGCCGATCCGTCGATCAGGGCCGATTTCTCGACAGCACCGACAGCAAAACCGGCCAGATCGTATTCTCCATCCGGGTACATGCCCGGCATCTCCGCCGTTTCTCCACCGATCAATGCACAACCGGCCTGTTCACAACCCAGTGCCACTCCTTTGATCACATCGGAAGCCGTTTTAACGTCGAGCTTGCCGCAAGCGAAATAATCGAGAAAAAACAACGGCTCCGCTCCCTGAACGAGAATATCGTTCACACTCATTGCCACCAGGTCGATCCCGACCGTATCATGTCGGTTAAGTTGAAAAGCCAGCCTGAGTTTGGTGCCGACGCCGTCGGTTCCGGAAACCAGTACCGGTTCACGATACTTTTTGCCGATTTCAAAGAGCGCGCCGAAACCGCCGATGCCGCCCAGCACTCCTTCACGCAGGGTACGTTTGGCAAACGGTTTGATCGCCTCGACCAGGGCGTCTCCGGCGTCAATGTCGACACCGGCATCGCGATAAGAAAGAGAGGGATTGATGGATGAATTCATGATGAAAGTGCAACGCTGGGCGTAAAATAACGATAATTCCGATATTCTAACAAACTGATCCCGCAAGTACGACTGAATGGCTTTATTTACACCACAACAAAGACAAACTGCACTGTGGACCGGTGTCGGTATTTTTTTGATTGTCATTCTGTTATTGCTGGGTCCTATTCTGACTCCGTTCATTGCCGGAGCCATTTTAGCCTACGCCTTGAATCCGATCGTCGACTGGTTGCGCTCGAAACGGCTTGGAAGCTTTCGCATGCCGCGTCTGGTGGCCGTCATCTTCGTCATGCTGTTGCTGATTTCCGTCGTGACAGCATTCGCCCTGATCATGATCCCCATGATGATCAAGGAATGGCCCATGCTTTACGAACAGCTTCCCGCCTTCATCGCCAAAATCAACAGTTATTTGAATCCTTTCCTGAACGAACTGGGCATTCAAATGCCCGTCGACAACGTCGGTATCAAGAAAATCCTGGCCGATCAATTCGTACCGAAGGGAGAAGGTGTCTGGAAATCCCTAATCGCTTCCGCCAAGTTTGGTGGAACCGCCGTTCTGACCTGGGCCTGGAATTTGATTCTGATCCCGGTTGTCCTGTTTTACATGCTGAAAGACTGGCACATCATGATGCGCAAACTGCGCGACATGATTCCCAGACGCTGGGTCGTCAAGGCAGTCAATTTTGCCCATGACGTCAATGGCATGCTGGCCCAGTACCTACGAGGACAATTGCTCGTCATGCTGATTTTATCGGTTTATTATTCCATGGCGCTCGCACTGGCAGGTTACAACGTGGCTATCCCGGTGGGCATTATGACCGGCATGCTCGCTTTTATTCCCTACATCGGTATCTGTTTCGGCTTGGCGCTGGCCATTACCGCCACGCTTTTACAATTTTCCGGCATGGAGGCGTGGATTACCCTGGGTATCATTTATGGCTTTGGCTATTCCTTCGATGGGCTTTTGATGACACCCAAACTGGTTGGAGACCGTATCCAGCTTCACCCCCTGATCGTCATATTCGCACTTTTAGCATTCGGTCAACTCTTCGGTTTTGTCGGCATTCTGCTTGCGCTACCTTCTTCCGCCATTTTATCGGTTGCCTACAAACATGTGCGAAACTATTATTTCGACAGCAATTTTTACAAACACTGAATTTTGCCATGCAACAACTGCTGTTAAATCTCGACACCGCGGCTTCCCCCGCCTTGAACACGTTCGTGACCGGACAAAACGCCGAAGTGCTGCATCTGATGCATGAAATCGCAAATCGACACTCGCGTGAGCGTTTCGTGTACTTATGGGGCGATGCGGCCGTGGGTAAAACGCATCTGTTGCAGTCCATGACCCGGTTCCCACCGGCGCTCTACCTTCCGGTTTCCTCATCGTTAAGCCAGTACCGTTACAATCCGGAAATTTCTCTTTACCTGGTCGACGATTGTGACAAGCTGACTGTGGAAAAACAAATCGCCGTTTTCGACCTTTTTAATGAAGTGCGGGAAAACCATGCTTTCCTAATTACGGCCGGCTCCTGTACACCCCTTGCCCTGACCTTGCGCGACGATCTGAAAAGCCGACTTTGCTGGGGACTCGTCTACCAGATTAGAGGACTGACCGATGAAGAAAAAATAGCGGCCTTAACAGAACACGCCAGACACCGGGGCTTCACACTTTCTCCAGGTGTGTTACCCTATCTCATTACCCATTATCAACGAGACATGCATTCGCTTTCCATGATACTGGACGCTTTAGATCGCTATTCACTGCAAACCAAACGCACGATCACTTTACCGCTTCTCCACGATTTGCTCCAACAAAACGGAGAAACAGCATGATGACTGATACACTGGCCTTGTTCGACCTGGACAACACCTTGTTGCCGCTCGATTCGGATTATGAATGGGGACAATTTCTGGCCCGTATCGGCGCTGTCGACAAAGAAGCGTTTGAAAAGAAAAACGCCGAGTTCTTTACACAGTATCAGGCCGGCACGCTCGATCCGGCCGACTATCTGGCTTTCGCTTTGGGAACATTGGCCCGGTTTCCGCGTTCGCAGTTGAACCGTTTCAGAGAACGCTACATGGATGAAGTCATTTATCCGGTCATTCAACCTGCGGCACGGCAACTGATCGAAAACCACCGGCAGCAAAACGATCTGGTCGCCATTGTGACCGCGACCAACCGGTTTATAACCGAACCCATTGCCCGCGCGTTCGGCGTCGACCATCTGATCGCTGCGGTCCCTGAAGAAACGGATGCCGGTGAATTCACTGGAAAACTGCTGGGGATACCGACGTCCGGTTCCGGCAAAATCGTCCATACGGAAAACTGGTTAAGGCGCATGAATTTGTCTTTCGACCATTTCAGACAAGTTTATTTCTACAGTGACTCTCACAACGACCTTCCCTTGCTCCTGAAGGTCAACCACCCGGTTGCCGTCAACCCCAACAGTCATCTGAAAGAATACGCCAAAGCGAAAGGCTGGCCTTTATTACATTTGTTCCATGATTAACAAGCTGATTCGTAAAATCCTGGGCATGGGTTCCTCCACGGCAACGCCTGATGCCCCTGTTTCGTTAGACGCTTCCCAACACGGTATCGATCCGCGTCTGATCTCCAACAATGCGATACGGGTTGTTCGTGTATTGCAAAATGCCGGATATGACGCTTTCATCGTGGGTGGAGCGGTACGCGACCTCTTGCTGGGATTGAAACCCAAGGATTTCGACGTCGCCACCAATGCGACACCGGAACAGGTCAAGCGCCTGTTTAAAAGAGCCTTTCTGATTGGAAGACGCTTTCAGATCGTGCACGTCTTGCTAGGGCAAGACCTCATCGAAGTCACCACGTTTAGAGGGTCTTCGACCAAACCGGCGCTGAAAGACGAAGCAGGCCGATTGTTGCGAGACAATTATTTCGGCACCCAGCAGGAAGACGCCGCACGGCGGGATTTCACTATCAACGCCATGTATTACAATCCGTCCAGCCAGCTGTTGCTCGATTATCACGGCGGTATGGACGATCTCCGCCAAAAAACATTGCGCATTATCGGCAATCCTGAACAACGTTACCGGGAAGATCCTGTCCGCATGCTCCGCATCGTTCGGTTTGCTGCCAAGCTGGGGTTTTCCATTGATGGAAAAACAGGAGAACCGATCGCTTCGCTGGCCACGCTGATTAACAACGTCCCTTCCGCGCGCCTCTTCGACGAAATGCTGAAATTGCTGATGAGCGGGCATGCCATGTCCTGTTTGAAAGAATTGCGCAACCGCGGATTGCACAAGGGACTGCTACCCTTGCTGGACGTTGCGCTCGAGCAACCGCAAGCGGCTCACTTCATTAAACTGGCGTTGGAAAAAACCGATCAGCGCGTCCGCCAAAACCAGCGGATTTCCCCGGGATTTTTGTTCGCGACCCTGCTTTGGACCCAAGTTGAAGAAAGATGGGCTTTTCACAAAGCACAGGGAGAGTACCCTATTCCCGCCCTGGTTTCCGCAGCCGGTGACATCCTGGATACGCAAACCGAAAAACTGGCGATACAGCGTCGCATTGCAACCGACATGAAAGACATCTGGTTACTTCAGCCCAGACTGGAACGCCGAACAGGAAAAACACCTTACAAATTGCTGGAAAACGAGCGTTTCCGTGCGGCCTACGACTTCCTCCTGATCCGTTGTGAAGCTGGCGAACTCGACCCTGAAATCGGCCAATGGTGGACAAGGTTCATCGAAGCAACCTCTGAAGAACGGCATAACATGGTGGCCTTACAGACCAAACTCGCCGCCGGCGGTGTCCCGCCGAAACGCGCGAGACGTTCCCGCAAGCGCAAGAAGAGCAAAACGGAGGAGACGGAAACGACTTGTTCCGTTCCGGAAAACAGTGCTACGTCTCATGACCGATAACATCGCATACGTGGGCATCGGTTCTAACCTGGGAAACCCGGATCAATATGTACTTGAAGCGATCCGTTACTTAAACCGTTTGCCCGACACTCGACTGGATCAGTCTTCTTCATGCTACCGAACTGCCCCGGTCGACGCAACGGGAGACGATTACGTCAACGCGGTTGCCCGGCTCGTGACTGACCTTGCGCCCGAGTCACTCCTCAATGGATTACAGGAAATAGAAAACCATTTCGGTCGACAACGTCCTTTTCGTAACGCGCCCAGAACGCTCGATCTGGACATTCTTTTATATAACCAGCAACGCATCCGGACCAAACGACTGATCATACCGCATCCACGCATGGCGGAACGCGCTTTTGTCCTGGTTCCGTTGAGCGAAATCGCTCCCGATCTCGTCATTCCGGGAAAAGAACCGCTTCCTGTTTTACTTGACCGGGTAAAGGATCAGCGAATCGACCGCTATTGATTAAAGTCTGTTTCAGGAGTTAGATCATGTTTCATCTTCCCGTTTTCGTCCAGACTGCCGGACTGCTCATTTTGTCGAACATTTTCATGACTTTTGCCTGGTACGGTCATTTAAGACACCTGTCATCGAAATCCTGGCTCGTTGCGGCTCTCATCAGCTGGGGCATTGCCCTGTTTGAATACCTGTTACAAGTCCCTGCCAATCGAATCGGTTTTTCCCAGTTTAGTCTGGCACAGCTCAAAATCCTTCAGGAAACCATTACGCTAAGCGTGTTCGTGCCCTTTGCTGTTTACTATATGGGGCAACCCTTCAAACTGGATTACGTTTGGGCAGCGCTTTGTCTGGTTGGTGCGGTTTACTTCATTTTTCGCTCATAATTGACTTGAAATCGTGACAGGCCGTAAAACATCGGGCTATGGTTACGCTTTAAACGCCCATCCACTGTTTCAGTTCAGTAAAGGATAGTCATGGCAACTTATCTTCAGGAACGCAAATCGGTCACAGGCCGTACCTTGATGGACCTCTACAACCGTCAGGAAAAAATTACGATGCTGACCTGTTACGACGCCAGTTTCGCCTCGCTTATGGATTACTGTGGTGTAGAAATTCTCTTAATCGGCGATTCACTCGGCATGGTCTGTCAGGGTAAAGACTCGACCTTGCCCGTCACCATTGAAGAAGTGGCTTACCACACCGAATGTGTCGCGCGCGGTAACAAGACTGCCATGATTGTGGCTGACATGCCTTTCGGCACGTATCCCACTCCTGAATCGGCTTATGACAACGCAGTAAAACTCGTCAAAGCGGGCGCCCACATGGTCAAAATCGAAGGAGGCCGTTATCTGGAAGACACGATCCGCTTCCTGACAGAACGGGCCATCCCGGTATGTGCGCATCTGGGATTAACCCCTCAATCCGTCCATCAATTCGGTGGATACCGGGTTCAAGGCAAAACGGCCGAGGACGCTCGGCGAATCATCGAAGACGCTAAAATGTTGCAAAATGCCGGCGCCTCTTTATATGTTCTTGAAGCCATTCCTGCCTCACTTGGAAAAGCCGTTACCGACGCCTTGTCCGTACCGACCATCGGCATCGGTGCAGGCCCGGATTGTTCCGGCCAGGTATTAGTCATGCACGACATGTTGAACGTTTATCCCGGCAAAAAAGCCCGTTTCGTTCGTAATTTCATGGAAGGCCAGTCCAGTGTCGAAGCCGCTATCA
>DBGFLV010000280.1:0-4927 GCA_048528425.1 Oxalobacter sp.
TAAAACGACCTCCCGCATCAGGAAACGGTCGACCGCGTCGGCACATTCCCGTCCTTCATGAAGCGCCCAAACCACCAGAGATTGTCCGCGCCGGACGTCCCCGGCAGCAAACACTTTTCCAACCGAGGTCCTGAACCGGTTTTCTCCTTCGGTATCGGCCATCACATTGCCCCGTAAATCCGTATCGACACCGAAAGCCTCCGGCATGGAAGCGGCCGGGCCGGCAAAACCCATGGCCACAATAACCATATCCGCCGGTATCTCGTATTCGCTTCCCGGCTCCTCCACATACTTTCCACCGTGGCAATCGACACGACAGGCAATGATCTTATCGACCTTGCCGCGTTTTCCCTCGATCCTTTTCGGCATGACCCGAAAATCCCGTTCACCTCCCTCTTCCTGCGAAGAGGAAGTACCGAACTGTTTCGGCCAGTCAGGCCAGACCAGCGATTTGTCCACCCGATCCGGCAAGCGGGAATTGCGATCGATCTGCAAAACATGAGCGGCCCTCTGCCGGTTGGCCGTCCCGACGCAATCGGAACCGGTGTCGCCGCCTCCGATGACAACGACTCGCTTGCCTTCGGAAGAAAGACGATTTTTTCCCCGATCTCCGGCCTCTTTTCTGTTCTGGGCACATAAAAATTCCATCGCGTAATGAACGCCGTTCAAACAGGAACCCGGTATATCAAGTTCACGCGGCTGTTCGGCGCCGCA
This sequence comes from Oxalobacter sp., assembly GCA_048528425.1. Classification (GTDB taxonomy): domain Bacteria; phylum Pseudomonadota; class Gammaproteobacteria; order Burkholderiales; family Burkholderiaceae_D; genus Oxalobacter. Next base: position 715 of record DBGFLV010000280.1, read on the forward strand.
AGCGAGAACGACTGCGTCAAATTCTTCTTTCAGCGTTTCAGGGTCAACGGTTTCACGCGAGTCGTTTTGAATCGGGTCGGGTACGCTTTTCCCGACCAGAACGCCCGTTTTGAAAACCACGCCTTCCGCCACCATCTGTTCTATCCGTCGGTCGACAATGGTCTTTTCCAGCTTGAAATCCGGAATTCCGTAGCGCAGCAAACCCCCGATGCGATCGTTTTTTTCAAAGACAGTGACATCGTGTCCGGCCCGTGCCAGTTGTTGGGAGCAAGCGAGTCCGGCCGGTCCGGAACCAACAATCGCTACGCGTTTACCCGTCTTATACGCAGGCGGCTGTGGAACGACCCAACCGTTACGCCATCCTTTTTCCGCAATGAACCGCTCGATTGAACGAATGCCGACTGGTTCCCGAATCAGCCCCAAAGAACATGCCGGTTCACACAATGCGGGACAGACCCGTCCCGTTATCTCCGGAAAATTATTGGTGACATGCAGTCTTTCCAGCGCATCCCGGTCGTTTTCGTGATAGACCTGATCGTTCCAGTCCGGAATCAAATTGCCGAGCGGACAGGCGTTGTGGCAAAAGGGGATACCGCAATCCATACAACGCGCGCCCTGCTGCCGCGCTTGATTCTCAGTCAAAGTGATCGTGAATTCCCTGTCGTTTTTGATCCGCTCTTCCGGCGCCAGATGCCTTTCCTCGATGCGGTCGAATTCCATAAATCCAGTTATTTTTCCCATTTTTTACCTTTGTCGCGATGGTTACCTTCTTCCTGGCGGCCGGTTCAAGCGACGGCCACATCCTTTTCCTCTTTCGCTGCTTCTTTCCGGCCATATAAATCCTGCAAGGCTCGTCGGTATTCCGTCGGGAACACCTTAACGAAATGGGACCGGCAATTCGACCAATCCTCGAGCAACTTGCGCGCTGTTGCACTGCCAGTACAAGTGAAATGGCTTTCGATTAATCGTTTCAAAATGACTTCGTCCGTTCTGGGCGGCTCGTGCCGAGTCATCCGGTGCCAGACTGATTTGTCAACCGTCGCCTCCTGTTCGAAACACGAGAGGACCGGTTCCAGTGCCACCATTGACAGATTACACTTGCGTTCAAATACCTTGTCGGGATCGTAAACGTAAGCCACGCCGCCTGACATGCCCGCTGCAAAATTGCGACCGGTTTCACCGAGAACGACGACGGTACCACCCGTCATGTACTCGCAACCGTGATCGCCACAGCCTTCCACTACGGCAAGCGCTCCCGAATTGCGAACAGCGAATCGTTCGCCGGCGACGCCATAAATGTAGGCTTCTCCCGAAACGGCGCCATACAGAACCGTGTTGCCGCAGATCATGTTCTTGTCCGGCTGTCCACGGAACTGAGCATGAGGCCGGATAACGATCCGACCACCGGAAAGACTTTTGCCGACATAATCGTTGGCGTCCCCCACCAGATCCAGCGTAATGCCGTGCGCAAGAAATGCGCCAACCGACTGACCGGCAGTTCCCTGCAACTGAATGTGAATCGTGTCGTCCGGCAATCCCGCATGACCGAATCGTCTGGCGACTTCACCGGAGAGCATCGCTCCGACGCTGCGGTCAGCGTTTCTGACCGGGTAAATGAACGAAACCTTTTCGCGGTTTTCCAAGGCAATCGCGGATTGACGAATCAGACGATGATCAATCGCTTTTGCCAGCCCGTGATCCTGGATTTCCCGATGTCGCTTGTGGACATCGGGACTGACAACCGGATCAAAAAACAGCCGATCGAATTCCAGACCGGTTTCTTTCCAGTGGGTAACCGCCTTCGACTTTTCAAGCAGATCGACGCGACCGATCAGGTCGTCATACTTCCGGATTCCCAGTTGCGCCATAATCTGTCGCATTTCCTCGGCGACGAAAAACAGGTAATTGACGAGATACTCCGGTTTACCGGTAAATTTCTTTCTTAATTCCGGATCCTGAGTCGCTACCCCAACCGGACAGGTATTCAGGTGGCACTTGCGCATCATAATGCAACCCTGTGTCACCAAAGGAGCTGTTGCAAAACCGACCTCATCGGCTCCCAGGATGGCGGCTATCACAACATCACGTCCGGTTTTCATCTGCCCATCCGCCTGAATACGTACGCGACCGCGCAACTGGTTCAATACCAGCGTCTGTTGTGCCTCGGCCAGACCGATTTCCCAGGACGAACCGGTGTGCTTGATCGACGATAGGGGCGACGCGCCCGTTCCACCGTCGTGTCCGGCGATGACGATGTGATCGGCCTTGGCTTTGGCGACACCGGCGGCAATGGTGCCGACCCCGACTTCAGAGACCAGCTTGACTGAAATGGTCGCCCGTGGATTCACATTTTTCAGGTCATGGATCAGTTGTGACAGATCTTCAATCGAATAAATGTCGTGATGCGGCGGAGGCGAGATCAGCCCGACCCCGGGAACCGAAAAACGCATACTGGCGATATAATCCGACACTTTCCCGCCCGGCAACTGGCCACCTTCACCGGGTTTCGCGCCCTGTGCCATCTTGATCTGGATTTCATCGGCCGCGTTCAGGTAAGCCGCCGTCACACCGAAACGGCCCGAGGCGACCTGTTTGATTTTCGAACGCAGTGAATCTCCTTCTTGCAGTTCGATATCCGAAACGATCCGGTCCCTGCCGAGTATGGAAGAAAGCGTTTCACCTTTTTTGATCGGGATACCGGCAAGTTCGTTTTCGTACCGCCGCGGATCTTCACCGCCTTCACCGGTGTTGGATTTGCCGCCGATCCGATTCATGGCGATCGCCAGCGACGCATGCGCTTCGGCACTGATGGAACCCAGCGACATGGCGCCAGTCACAAAGCGTTTGACGATTTCCTTCGCCGGTTCGACTTCATCAATGGCAATCGCCCCGGCCGGGTCGAACCGGAAGTCGAACAATCCCCTCAACGTCATCTGGCGGCGTGACTGGTCGTTGATGATCTGGGCGTATTCCTTGTAGGTGGCGTAACTGTTCAGACGGGTCGAATGTTGAAGTTTCGCGATGGCCTCCGGGGTGAACACGTGTTCTTCACCCTGTTTGCGAAAAGCGTACTCTCCCCCGGCTTCCAGGAACCGGATCGGTTGCCGGTGATGTCGGAAAGCTTGCCGGTGCAAGCGCAACGCCTCTTCCGCGATATCGAATACCCCGACCCCTTCGACACTGGAAACCGTCCCCTTGAAATACTTGTCTACCACTGCGCCGGACAAGCCGATCGCTTCGAAAATCTGAGCGCCGCAATAGGAGCGATAAGTCGAAATACCCATTTTCGACATGATCTTCATCAGTCCCTTGTCGATGGCCTTGATGAAATTGGCTTGGGCCTTTTCCGGTGTCAGGTCGGCTGCCAGCTTTCCTGCTATGTCCGAAAGCGTTTCCAGAACCAGATAAGGATGAATCGCTTCAGCGCCGAAACCGGCCAGCAAGGCGAAATGGTGCGTTTCTTTTGCCGAACCGGTTTCGACTACCAGCCCGGTAGAGGCCCGCAAACCTTTGGCGACCAAATCCTGGTGAACGGCCGACGTCGCCAAAAGTGCCGGAACAGCCAACCGGTCGGGGCCGATCATCCGATCCGACACGATTAAAATGTTGTGGCCGGACTGCACGGCGTCGACCGCTTCGGCACACAGTGACGCCAGGTGCGCTTCAATACCCACCTTTCCCCAGGCGACCGGATAACAGATGTTCAGTTCATACGAACGGAACTTGCCGTTGGTACACGTGTCAATGTGGCGGATACTGGCCATTTCGGCAAATCCCAGAACCGGTTGCGCTGCCTCCAGACGCATTTGCGGATTGACGTTGTTGGTGTCCAGCACATTCGGTTTCGGTCCGATATAGGACAGAAGAGACATGATGATTTCTTCCCGGATCGGATCGACCGGCGGGTTAGTCACTTGTGCAAAAGACTGTCTGAAATAGTCGTAAAGCGGTTTCGGACGATGAGACAACACAGCCAGCGGTGCGTCGTTCCCCATCGAACCGATGGCTTCTTCACCGTTTAACGCCATCGGCGGGAAAATGATGTTCATATCTTCCCGGGTGTAACCGAACGCGGCTTGCCGGAGCACTAACGGAACGTCGGAACGGATCACGTCATGGGCCTGTGCCTTGAGCTCATGCAGTTTGATACAAACCGAATTCGTCCAGGCCCGATAAGGCCGGGCGTTGGCGTAAATATCCTTGATTTCCCTGT
>DBGFLV010000281.1:0-4266 GCA_048528425.1 Oxalobacter sp.
ACCCCGCTGGGTATTTTTGAGTTGAAGTACTTTTTCGGAAGCCATGTTGCGACTGAAACCGGCGGCGAAGCGTCTTCAACGGCCGTTCGTGAAAAGATAAAACAGTTGATCGTTTCCGAAGACAGGAAAAAACCGTATTCCGATAATAAAATTGCGCAGATACTGCAAAAAGAGGGGGTGGTTATCGCAAGAAGAACCGTAGCCAAATATCGGGAAATTTTGAAAATACCGACCGCCGGTCTGCGAAAAACTTTGTAGCAACGTCAGGCGTTTTTCACCATTCGCCAACGTGATCAGGTGACATCATCAAGGAGAAATGTATGAACCTTACTATCAGTGGACATCATCTCGAAATAACCCCTGCGATCCGCAGCCATGTCGAAAGCAAACTCGACCGAATGAAACGGAATTTTGATGGCGTCATCGACATTTCGGTTTTATTGGCCGTTGACAACGTTTCCGACAAGGAAAAAAGCCAGCGCGCTGAAATCAAACTGAACATGAGCGGTAAAACCCTGCATGCCGAAAGCGCGGCACAAGACCTTTACGCCGCCATCGATCTTTTGATGGACAAACTTGACCGGCAATTGGTCAAGGCAAAAACCAAATCGAAAGAACATTCCCGCGAATCCGTCAAGAACATGCCGTTGGATGAAACGTCCGCCTCCTAGTCAAGGCCTGTTCAAGTGGTAAAAAAGGCGCGTTTGGCGCCTTTTTCGCTTTTTTATTCTTTTTCTTCTGTTTTCCGGCTCGTCTTCCCGTCTCGTTTCATGCCCGGTTTTTCCCCGATGACAGACAACTGTTCCGGCGGCCCTGCCCGTTCGGGTACCGACCGTTATTGCGGGTTGGTCTGGATTTTCCTTGCGGTTTTTTAAATCCCCCGTGACAAAAGCATGCTGTAATGAGTCGACATTCTGGTTTACCCGCCTGTTACTCCTATTTCCAGAGAGGCCAATATGGACGATTTACTCGATAAAAAAGAATACCCCGATGCCAGTATCGACAGAGAATACGACTACAATCTGCTTTTGCACGTCGACAGCGAAGACCCGAAAATTCTGGACATGGCACTCGCCAACGCCCACAATTTCATCGAGGCGCTACCGGACATTACCATCCGCGTCGTGATGGTCATTACCGGTCCGACCGTCAAGCTCTTGACCGAGCCGAATTCCGACCTGGCCAGAAAAATGGGCAAACTGCTGCAAAAAGGGATGGGCGTCCTGATCTGCCGTAACGCTTTGAAAGGCTACCAGGTCGACGAAAGCAGCTTGTGGCCGAACCTGGAAGTCGTCGATGACGGCGTTGTCGAAATCGTCCGTTTGCAGGACGAAGGGATGGCCTACGTCAAACCCTGACGCCTGTTTTCCGAACGGAACATGCTTTCCGCCCAGTCCGCTACGGTTCTTCCTTTCGCAAGACGGACTGGCCGGAGCGCTAAACGATGACGCGCGGCCTCCGGAGCAACTGCTTTCTCTGTTTTTGAATAAGCATACCGATCCTTTTGCGACCGGAACACACAGGCGCGTCGGTGAATGAGTCGTCGCCGACCTGGCCTGTTCCCGCTCGTTCTCTTCTCTTCGCGTACGATTTTATGGAGAACCTCATGCTACCCCACCAGAATACCAGCCCGTCCGGTAAACCGGACAAATCCGGCAAGCCGATGACTTCGATGGGAGAAATGAAAACAACCCTGCAACACATGGCCGAGCCTCTGGACGACCTGACAAACCGGGACTTCGACCGGGCTTTTTATTCCCTGATGATCCCGCATCACCAATCCTCTATCGACATGGCTGAGAAAGTGCTGGAAAATCCGCACGATGCGCAGGTGGAAACCTGGGCGCGACAACTCGTTTCCCAACAGAAAAAGGAAATTGACGAGATGCGTCATGCACTCGACTCTGTTGGAGGTAGCGATCGGGAACTGGAACGTCAGGCTTGTTCCAAAATGGCGGGTATGGTCGCGATGCAGCAAAACGACCGGGACTTTGTTTCCATGATGATTCCTCATCACCAATCGGGTATCCGCATGGCACAATGCGCAGAAGGCAGAACCGACAATCCCGAATTGCTTGCTTTCGCAAACAAGATAATTACTCAAGAAAAAAAGGAAATACAACAATTCCAGAACTGGCTTGATCGTCACTGACTTTGGGTAACCGAACTCTTACAGCCATCCGATCTGTAAAGACCGACACTCTGCCGGAACGGATTGTCTTTACCTCAATGGGGGATCAAACCGGTTCAAAAAACGGGTTCATTCCTGATCTTGGTTAAACCGGATTTCTCCGAAAAGTCCATACTCCCGTCGGTAATAACCGACTATCCGATGGAGAGACCATGACCCAAAAACAGGAAAGTATGAATCCGTTCGAGCACAAATCTGCCTTGCCCGACATCGAAAAACAAATTCTGGACTGGAAACAACTTTATCCGCGAGTCTACGACAAAATGAAAGTAGACCCGTACACCAAGACACGTATCATTCTGATGAACGGCATCGAGGTGGACGCCGCGCTTTTCGGACACAATTTTCACCGGAACTGCGACGACAACGATTTGCGACGCGATCTCGCCCTGGTTCGCCGCGTCGAACAGCAACAACAAAAAGAGATCAACTGGATGAGTCCGGGAGACGAAACCCAGCTTGAAACGACGATCGGTTACGAACATTTGGCTGTGGATCTGACAGCCTGGCTGGCTGCTCACGAACCGGATCCCTACGTCAAACAGTGCATGGATTTCGCCTTGCTGGAAGACTTCGATCATCTTTACCGCTACTCCAACCTGCTGAAAATGGATCTGGATATTCCGGCCCACAAACTCGTCCACGATTTTGTGGAAATCACTCCGGGCAGACCGACCATTGCACACCACCGTCATCCTTTCGATTCGGTCAGACGCCCGAGCGATTTCAGCAAAGCCGACATCCGTACCAAACTCGGTTCCCTCATTCTGACGGCAGGTGAACAACAGACCATGAATTTTTACATGAATCTGGGCAACACGTATCAGGAAGAACATGGACGCCGCCTGTTCCAGGAAATTGCTATGGTGGAAGAACAGCACGTCACTCATTACGGCGCGCTTTTGGATCCCACGTGTACCTGGCTGGAGAATTTGCTGTTGAGAGAGTATCAGGAGTGCTATCTCTACTGGTCTTTCTACACCAGTGAAGTCGATCCCTGGGTCAAGAAAGTCTGGGAACTGTACTTCGAACAGGAAACCGCCCATCTCCAGCATGCTGCCGGACTCCTGTCCAAATACGAAGGCAAAGAATGGCAGGAAGTCATTCCGGGAGGCGAATTCCCCGAATTGTTGCATTTCACTCCCATGAAAGATTACATTCGTGACGTTTTGAAAAACCAGGTCACGTTGACGGCTGAAAAAGAAGAGTTCACCGACATCAGTAACGTTCCGGAAGATTACGAATTCCACGTTTATCAAAAAATGGTCAACCATGACTTAAACGAAGTCGTCAGCCATACCGTGATTCGGGAATACCAGAAGAAAAACGGCGAAGACTATCGTTCCGAAGATCGGGAGAACCCGGTCAAAGCCTTGCGTGACCGGACGAAAGACAATACCACCCTCGGCAGGATCAGCGACTGACGCCCTGCCAGTCACTGCGTATCGGACAGCAAACTGGTCGTCCCAGACGAGTCGAAGCCGGACTTTCGGAAAAAGGACATTTTTCCTGAAAGTCCGGTTTTTTCATCCAGATGCGTTTTCTCTTTTCAGCCATTTCGTTTTCGTCCGGGGTGGTCAAGTCCAGCCTGTTCTCACGACTCTGTCAGGCCGGCAGAGTACCTACTGTGTATCGAACCAGACTATCCGGCGCGCCCTTTGCGTCCGGTCACCCTGCTATTGATTTCCTTGAGCTGCCCGGATTACCTTTCATGTTCCAGCCTGTCGGACAATCGTAGAAATTGGGCGGATGCGGCCTGTTCCCGAGAGGCGTGTCACTGATATCAAGCGAGAAACGTGAGCTGAACTTGACTCAGAGGCTATCGGACGGAACGGAGACAAGCCGCCATCCGAAATATGAACCCGTATATCGTCCCCTGTAACACGGCAACGAACGTGTGTGGTCACAGCTGACCGAAGCCACGCTGTGGTGTACCCTCTCCTTGGCGCCTAAGTTGCGCTCAAAACAGGTCTACAGACCTCGCTAAAGCAGGCGAGGTCTTTTTTCAGGGTGAACAGCATGACGAAGTTACCGGAAAGAAACATCCTGGACGCCAGCATGTTGCCGAAAACGAC
>DBGFLV010000282.1:0-2127 GCA_048528425.1 Oxalobacter sp.
GAAGCGGCGCGGCTCTCGCTCGGGATTGATCTGGACGGATTGAATGGGCGCTTGTCCGGCAAGGCGGAGCGAACCGAGCTGGAAGCGCTTCAGGACGAAATCGGGAAAAGGGGTGTGCCGATCGGTTCCATCGACTACTTTGCGACAACGACGTCCCCAACCGGTTACCTGAAAGCAGACGGGGCCGCTATCGGCCGGGAGACGTATCCGGATTTGTTTGCCTCGATCGGGACGACGTTCGGGGAGGGCGATGGGAGTACGACGTTCAATCTGCCGGATTTGATGGGACGGTTTGCTGAAGGAAGTGTGACGCCCGGGACGGTGAAAGCAGCGGGGTTGCCGAACGTTACCGGCACACTGGACGCCGTTGGAACCTCGTCAAAAAATTATGAACCGTCCGGGCCTTTTTATCATTTGATCGCCGGTGACGGCATGACGTACGCCACGATACCGGATGCCACGGTCGATCTGGCGTCTTTACAGTTTGACTTGCGACGGGCGAATCCGATATACGGTGCCTCGGATACCGTCCAGCCACCGTCGTTGACGTTGCTCCCGTGTATCAAGGCATTCGACGTCGCAGCAAATCCGGCTTTGATTGATGTGTCGCAACTGGCACAAGACGTAGTGGAATTGTCGACCGGGAAAATCGACAAGACCGTGGAGGGAAAGCCCGTCAGGTATCTGGTCGATGCCTATAACGACGGCATGAACTGGTGGCGAAAATGGTCGGATGGATGGATCGAGCAGGGGGGACGTCTCGGTTATCGGGACAGTTACACGATCGTCAACCTGTTACAGCCGTTTGCCGATGCGAATTATTGCGTGCTCGCCACGTTCAATTACGGGGTGGAAACAGCACCTCACTACTGGAATATGACGATCATCAACGACACCAGACGGGTCAATTATTTTTCTATCTTCGTCAAGGACGATACAGGTAACATGTCGACGCAACCTATGGACTGGCTCGCTTGCGGACAGGGCGCGGTGTCTTGATCCGGAAAACCACAGTCCTGTCGTTGTCAGCGGTTTCAGCTAAACGTCAGACCCCGACAGGACGCAACAGGTGACGTTGTCAACTTCCGTTTGAAGTGCAAGAAAACGCTGTCGGGAAAGAGACGTCGTGTCTGAAAGAAAAGGCGTGTTTCGTGTTTTCCCCTTCAGAGAAGACCGGTTCTGAACGGGAATGGCATGTCCGGTCAGGTAATCCGCGAACGGCATGGACGGGTCGGGCGGGTGGCAAACACAGTAAAACCATACTGCCTGTCTATTTCCTCCGTAGAGGTATTGTATTCAACAGACACCCGCCCGTCGGAAACAAAAGACGAGCGAAAGCGTGTGAGATCAATTTACAGACGTCACGGGTTTGGTGTGTTTGGCACCGAATGATGAGTATTACGAACTAATCGTCAAAAGTCAATTATTGGTACAAGTTGTAATACGCTTGCCAGTGACTTTTGAAGATGGTCAAGTAACTGTTTTGTAACCGTTTCGACCGTCGTGACCAACGAGGGGTAAATCCCCGCCGTTGGAAACGAACGGTAGCCTGTATGACGGAACAGACTAACCGGGTTTCGGGAGTGTTTAGCTCCAGGATCACAGTTTACGAGTATTGCGACCCCGGTAATAATGTAATTGATAAACCGGGATTTTGTAAAGAAAAATGTATTGAAAAAAGAGCGTAAGTGTATAAAGTAGTTAAACGGAAAAACGGAATAATGCTGATTTTAAGGAAAAGCGAGGCTGTTTTATTCTCGTCGGGCTGAAAAGTTATTTTTTCAGTTTGTGCAAATTTTACAACAGGCTGACTGAAGAGAGCGCATCCTTTACCGTCACGGCCGGGCACGTGTTGCGTCCGAACTCAACCGACAGACCTCGCCTGGAAAGCGGGGCTTTTTTTATGGAGAGTGTCATGACGAAATTACCTTAAAGAAACATTCTGGACGGGGGCAAAATGCTGAAAACGACGACCGGGGAAATGAAAGAGGGACTGGGCGAGCGGCAGGACTTTATGAACGCCTTGCCGGGGGAGGACAGTGACGACAAGAAAGCGGCGCGGCTCTCGCTCGGAATTGATTTGACCGGATTAAACGGACGCTTGTCCGGCAAGGCGGAGCGAACCGA
>DBGFLV010000283.1:0-10400 GCA_048528425.1 Oxalobacter sp.
CGCACTGCGTGAACACAGCCGTGAGCAGCTCTCCCAACAGATCGCCACCCAGCAGGCCTTGTCGATTGCGGGTTCGCTCGTCGGCCTCAGCTCTTCCCAACAATCACTGGCCGGTACCGCCAGCCAGTTAGTCCTGACTCTTCCGTTTTCCAGAACGATGGAAGCCGAAGCCGACGTGATGGGTATGGAACTCATGGCACGAGCCGGTTACAATCCGAAAGCGGCCATCACTGTCTGGCAAAAAATGGCCAAACTGGGAGGCAGCTCGACACCGGAACTCCTGTCGACCCACCCCAGCGACGCTTCCCGAATCAACCGCTTGCAAGCCGAACTTCCCAAAGTCATGCCGCTTTACGAAACGGCCGTGAAAAACAGAAGCGGCCGAACTACAAAAGCCGGAAAGTAGCCTCCTTCAGCCAAGTCATCTTCTTGCAGGATGACTTTTCACCGGGCCGTCATTTTTTGCCCCAGGAATCCCGAAGCGTCACCGACCGGTTAAACACCGGTCGGCCCGGTTTCGAATCTACCCTGTCGGCGACAAAGTAGCCGTGCCGCTCGAACTGATAAATGTCCCCGGGCTGCGCGGCAGCGAGTCCCGGCTCCAGCCAGGCCTGTACGACTTCCTTGGAACGAGGGTTCAGTACCTCACGGAAATCCTTATCGCCCGCATCCGGTGCGGGATCGCTGAAGAGGCGGTCATAAAGACGCACTTCCGCTTCTACAGCATGCCGGCAACTCACCCAGTGGATGTTGCCCTTTACCTTGTAGGCGGCACTGCCTTCCGTACCGCTCTTGCTGTCGGGAAAATAATTGCCGTGTACGACTGTCACCTCACCTGTGGCATCCTGCTCGTAACCGGTGCATTCGATAACGTACCCGTACCGCAATCGCACGCGATTGCCCGGAAACAGGCGAAAGTATCCCTTTACAGGATCGACCATGAAGTCTTCGCGTTCTATCCATAATTCACGGGTAATCGGAAAACGGCGCAAACCGCGTTCGGGGTAATGCGGATGAACGGGAGAAGTACACTCTTCCTCCAGATGTTCCGGAAAATTGTCGATAATGAGTTTGACCGGATGCAACACCGCAGCCGCTCTGGGCGCTTTGGGATCGAGATCATCCCTGAGGCTCCCTTCTAACGTACTCATGTCGATCCAGCCGTCTGCCTTGGCCACACCGATCCGCTCACAAAAAAGCCGGATGGATTCGGGAGTGTAGCCACGGCGACGGATTCCGACGATCGTCGGCATTCGGGGATCGTCCCAGCCATCCACGATTTTTTCTTCCACCAGTTGCAACAGTTTGCGTTTACTCGTGATGGTATACGTCAGGTTCAGTCTTGCGAACTCATACTGATGCGGCAAAGGTTTTTGCAAGAAACCGCCGATTACCCGGCCGTCCGGTAACGGCGTCGTCTCGGAGAGCCGTTCGAGAATCCAATCGTAAAACGGCCGGTGATCCTGGAATTCCAGGGTACAGATTGAATGGGTGATATTTTCCAGTGCATCCGAAATCGGATGCGTGTAATCGTACATCGGATAAATGTGCCACTGATCACCGGTTCGATGATGACGGGCATGCCGTATCCGGTAAATGACCGGATCGCGCATATTCATATTCGGTGAAGCCATGTCGATTTTGGCACGTAACACGTGTGCACCATCCGGAAATTCACCTGCTTTCATGCGTCGGAAAAGGTTAAGCGATTCAGCGACAGGCCGATCGCGATAAGGCGAATTCCTGCCGGGCTCCGAAAAACTGCCACGGTTTTCCGCGATTTCTTCCGGAGTCTGGCTGTCCACATAGGCATGACCGGCTTCGATCAGGTATTCCGCCATCAGATACAACGTGTCGAAATAATCGCTGGCAAAGTGGAGGTAGGCCGTTCCGTCCTGTTCCCAGGAGAAACCGAGCCACTGCACGCTGTCCTTGATGGTATCGACGAATTCCTGATCTTCCTTGGCCGGATTCGTGTCGTCGAAACGCAAATGACAGCGTCCGCCGTAATCTCTGGCCAGACCGAAATTCAGACAGATGGATTTAGCGTGCCCGATATGGAGATAACCGTTCGGTTCGGGAGGAAAACGGGTGATGACGCCGGGAAGGCCGGGTCGCCGGTACGTTCCCTTTTCATTGTCGGACTCGACTATGGCACGTAGAAAGTTGGAAGAAGCGGAATGGCTGTTTTTGTTATCGGCGTTCATGACTTGAATATAAAAAACGAGTAAGCTACATTTTACCGCGACCGGGCACAATGTATAGTCTCGTCAAAACATCGCCCTGACGGACTGGCATAATACGGATGGCATCGACAATGAACCGTTTTTTCAACCCTTTCCATGAATTCCCATGATCAGAATTGTTATTGCAGACGACCACACTTTAATGCGTGAAGGGTTGAAACGCATTCTGGAAGGCCACGACGAAATTACGGTCGTGGACGAAGCTGTGGATGGATTCGGTGTGTTGTCGCTCGTCAGAAAAGGCGGTTTCGATCTGTTGCTGCTCGACTTGTCCATGCCCGGTCGCAGCGGCATCGACCTGATCCGACAGATCCGGTCGGAAACGTCCAAGCTGCCCATTCTGGTTTTGACCATGTATGAAGAAGAACAATACGCTGTCCGTTCCATCCGGGCCGGAGCGCAAGGGTACCTGACCAAGGAAAGTGCGGGAAGCCAGCTCGTCACGGCGATCAAGCGCGTGGCCTCGGGCAGGCCTTACATCAGTATGGAAGTAGCTGAACAACTCGCACTGGACATCATGACACCGGAAAAGGAATTACCTCACAAGCAACTGTCCAATCGGGAATTCGAAATCTTCAATCTGTTGGCCAGCGGCAAATCCATCACCGAAATCGGTGCTCAGCTTCATTTGAGCGTCAAGACCGTCAGCACGCACAAGTCCCGGATCCTGACGAAAATGGGCATGCATTCTCTGGCCGAAATCGTCCAGTACGCTGTCGCACACCACCTCTTGGCACCGTTTGAATGCTGACGATACGTTCCCGGCAAGGTCAACCGCTTTTTTTCCTCGCTCCGATTTTGTTTTCTTTGCCCGTCATCAGATTACCGATGTTTTTCCAGTGGCGACCGATCAAAAAAGCACTCATCACCACGATCGCGGCAAACTTCAGATTGAAACCGTAAAGCATGCCATAATAAATCGGAGCGAGCACGGCTGAAACCAGCGCGGACAACGAGGAATAACGTGTCAAGCCTGCCACACAAAGCCAGGTCACCAGAACCAGCAACCCGAGCCAGGGACTGATTCCCAGCAAAACACCCAGCGCCGTGGCAACGCCTTTTCCTCCTTTAAACCCGGAGAAAACCGGAAACAGATGGCCCAGAAAAACCGCGACACAAACCAGGGCGACGCCCGCTTCGCCAATGTGCCATGCCGGACCGAATCGAATTGCCAGCCAGACCGCAAGCCAGCCCTTGGCGGCGTCTCCCACCAACGTCAGCAACGCCGCGGATTTGTTCCCGCTGCGCAACACGTTGGTTGCACCCGGATTTTTCGAACCGTACGTCCGGGGGTCGGCCAGACCGAACAGTTTGCTTGAAACCAGCGCAAAAGAAATGGAACCTAACAAATAGGCTGCAATAACGAATAAAACCGTATACATGTTTTTAAATGACTGCTTTCTTGTTCTGCCACAAAAAACAAGGGGCACAGGATTAAGAATAGTGGAAGCGTTTGTTAAGATAAGGGCACAAGATACATACCTGTTTTGCATTGTAGTGTCGAAAGGAAAATTATGCAGCAGGAAATTCGACTTGCCACTTTCAACGTGCGCAATCTGATGACGCCTGAAATCGTCTATTACGATGATCTGCCCGCTTATACCCGACAACAATACGAAGCGAAAACCGCATGGATCGCCAGCAAAATCGACCAGTCCGGTGCGGATGTCATTGGTTTTCAGGAAATCTTTTCAAAAGAGGCTCTAAGCGACGTCGTGGCGAAAACGCGGCTTTACCGGGATGCCGATCTGATCTGTTTCGATCAGAACAAGTCTTCTACCATTTTAAAGCCCCAAGTCGCTCTCCTGACCCGTCTGCCGCTTGCGGGGTCTCCCCAGACTCACCAAATCTTCCCCAAACAATTCCAGATCACCTTACCGATCACCGATACGGTCATCGACCGGTTTTCAAGGCCTGTTCTGGAGGTTCCGATTCTGTTGCCCAATGAACAACTTCTCAACATCTATGTCGTCCATTTGAAGTCTAAACGACCTGACTTTGTCGGTTCCGTCAACAAATCAGATCCTTATCAATACGCTCTGGCGGCTTTGCGGTCGCTGATGCGGCGGGCGGCTGATGCACTGGGCGTGCGGACACTCGTATCGGAATTCAGACAGAATAATGCCTTGCCGATCGCCATTCTCGGTGACTTCAACGATTTTTCTCTGGCCGTTTCCACCCGGATAATCACTGGCGAAGAACATGAAAGTGAGCAACCACTTTCACCTTTTTACAGGTTATACGACTGTTTCGAGTTACAAACCGACACTGTACCGAACCCGGTTTCCTGTTTGCTGGAAGAAGACGGGACAGCTCGAATTGACCACATTTTTGTATCAGAAGAATTTACGGAAGCATCCGGTTTTCTGACGGGGAAGGTAAAAAAGATGGTTTACCAGCCCGAAGAGGGTGATACCGAACGCCCCGAACTGTCCGACCACCATCTCGCTATAGCCACGATCGAACTGAAATGAAGGCACCTAGGACGGTTTGACCGAACCCTCTCCGCGGGGATGATGGACAGCATGTAACTGTTTCAGGCGTTGCCGGGCGATATGAGTATAAATCTGGGTAGTCGATATGTCTGCATGCCCCAAAAGCAGCTGGACAACGCGTAGATCCGCACCGTGATTTAGCAAGTGAGTGGCAAAAGCGTGCCTCAAGGTATGGGGAGACAACGGTTCGGTAATCCCTGATTGCATCGCGTATTTTCTGATCAGAGTCCAGAACATCTGCCGTGTCATCGCTTTTGCTCTCGTGGTCACAAAAACCGCATCGGAAACCGCCCCGCCAAGAATCAAGGGGCGGCTTTCCTGAAAATAACGTTCCAGCCAATGGCGGGCTTCTTCACCAAACGGAACCAGCCGTGTTTTGCCGCCCTTGCCGAAAATGCGCAAAACCCCTTCATTCATACCGATTTCCACCCCTTTAAGCCATATCAGTTCAGACACCCTCAAACCGCTGGCGTACATCAGTTCGATCATGGCCCTGTCCCGCAATCCGAGCGGCTTGGTCACGTCAGGCGCCTTTAAAAGTGCTTCCACCTGCGCTTCGGACAAGACGTGCGGGAAACGGGCAGCCTGTTTTGCCGTGTGCATTTTCAGACAGGGATTGACGTTTACGCGTCCAAGACGAATCTGGAAGCGGAAAAAACGCTTTAAAACTGTCAACCTTCGATTAGCCGATGTCGCTTTGGAGTCGGTATGCCGCGCCAGAAAATAACCGTTCAGATGGTCAAAAGTAACGCTTAACAGACCGGTTCCAGACGCTGTTTTTTCAAGCCACGCCCCAAACAATTGCAGGTCGCGTCGATAAGCGTCCAGCGTGTTGCGGGACAAGCCGTCCTCCAGCCAAACGGTGTCGCAGAATTCGTCAATCAAGGACTGGTTTTCATGGGAAACCGTTACCTCACTTCTGTTTGTCATACCGGCAGAAAACCTCCTGGCATCAATAACCACGACTTTATTCGAACAGCCCTGCCCGGATCGCCTTCTTCTGTCATGTCACCCCATCGGCGAATCCATCGGGTTCAATGAGCACGCAAGGACAAAATCATCGCATTTCTTTCACCGGCCTGGCAAATCATGGCGAAAGAAAAGCCAAAAAGAAGAAGAGAACCTGTTTCGCTATCAGTCCGTACTTCGTCCTCAGAAACGCTTTCCTGCCTTGCCGGAATGGACGACGAGTTGCCCTTCCGGCCCGTTCTTTTGAAAAAGCAGAGCGAAAACCGCACGATGTCGAACAATGCCGTATCGGTCGATCGACTTCTGCCGAGGCGGCACAGGAAAGATAACGCACGCCGGCCTCATCCAAACAGATCACTCCGGACAAGGTGCCCTTCAGAACACGAAAAAATTATCTCGTGATAGGCGCGCCAATGGCTTTTCCGTCCTGTTCGTTGGCCAGGCTTTTTTCCATTGAGCTCACCTTTTTCCGAAAAAATACCGGCACTGCCCTCTCCGGAAGGATCAGGCTTCATTGCCCTGCTTTTTTGGAAACGAAATCAGGCAATTACCCTTTCAATTTCATCAAAAACAACAAAAGCGCTGCCAAAAACAGAATGATTGTTGATACTATAGACGATGAAATCACCCAGAACGATAATACTGGAGAATAAAGCGAGATTTGAAGCGTTTTTACCCATGCGGCAACAGACATTTTATTTGAACGAAGAGTCCGATACCTGCGCGCTGGGCAACGCCCTAGCCCACATTTTGCAGGCAGGGCTCAAAATTTATTTGTATGGCGACCTCGGCAGTGGCAAAACGACGTTGACACGGGCATTGCTGAAAGCGGCAGGACACCAGGGAAAGGTAAAAAGTCCTACTTACACGCTGGTTGAGTCTTACCGTCTCACTCTAAACGGCCAGCCTACCGAGTTGTTACACTTCGACCTGTATCGAATGGGCTGCGCCGACGAATTCGACGATGCCGGTTTCCGCGAACACTTCAATGAAAACACCATCTGTGTTATCGAATGGGCCGACAAAGCAGATTCCGAACTGCCGCTGCCGGATATCACCGTGACTTTTGACGTCCAGGACAACGGACGGACTGCCCGTCTGGAAGCCTTGTCCGAAAAAGGTTCACGTTGTCTGGAAAACCTACGTTATTCGTCCCGTACATGAGTGCAACATGAAACGTTCACTTTACCTATCCCGGAGCATCGCCTTTTTCGCACTCCTGCTATCCTTCGGTTTTCTGTGCAGTCTGTTCCCCGCGCAGGCCGGAAACATCGTTGCAGTCCGAACGTGGCCTGCCGACGATTACACTCGCATTACACTGGAACACGACGGTGAGGTTCAGGCCAAACATTTTCTTTTAAGCAATCCCGACAGATTGGTCGTGGATGTCGAAGGCACCCAGCTGAACACCACGTTGAAAGAACTGATTTCAAAAATCCAGCCGGACGATCCATACATCAAACACGTTCGTATCGGCCAGGTGAATGCCCAAACCGTCCGGCTCGTTTTCGATCTTAAAGTCGAAGTCAGTCCTCAGGTCTTTTCACTCTCGCCTATCGACAAATACCAGCATCGACTTGTTCTCGATCTGTATCCGAAAGAACCGCTCGATCCGATCGCAGCCCTGATTCTGAAAGGCGAATGGAAAAAGGACCCCGAACCGGTTCAGGTTGCCGTCCGTTCGTCTGAAAAAACAACGGGTGACAATCGGGCCATCGCTACACGAAAAACGGCCAGTTTGCCATCGACGGTTCGAAAAACCGAAAAAATGCAGTTGAAACGCATGGTCACCATCGTCATCGACCCGGGCCACGGTGGTGAAGACTCCGGAGCCATCGGCGCCCGGGGCAGCAAAGAAAAAGACGTTGTTCTCGCCATTGGCAAACGGCTCAAGGCCAAAATCGAACAACAGCCGAACATGCGCGTTGTCATGACCCGCAATGCCGACTTCTTCGTACCGTTGGGTGTACGCGTCCAGAAAGCACGGGCAGTACAGGCCGACCTTTTCATTTCGATTCATGCCGACGCTTTCGTCCGTCCGAGCGCCCGTGGTTCTTCGGTTTTCGTCTTGTCCGAAAGAGGGGCCTCATCGACCGCTGCCCGCTGGCTGGCCAGGAAAGAAAACGCAGCCGATCTGATTGGTGGAGTCAACATTAAAAAACACGACCGTCAGCTCGCCAGTGTGCTGCTCGACCTGTCGACCACAGCCCAAATCAAAAACAGTATGAAGCTGGGTAACGCTGTCCTGAATGAAATGGGCGGCATCAACCGCCTGCACAAGGGTTCCGTCGAGCAAGCCGCGTTTGCCGTGTTGAAAGCACCCGACATTCCCAGCATTCTCGTCGAAACCGCTTTCATTTCCAATCCGGAAGAAGAAGCAAAACTGAACAACGACGCTCATCAGGATGACATTGCCGACGCGATATTGAACGGCGTTAAGAAATACTTCGCCAAAAATCCGCCTCGCGTCAGAAACGGCATGATCTGAACCGGGTCATTTTTAAAACAAGTTGGACAACACTCGTGTTCCTCTTTCAAATGAGGTAAAATACTGCCTGCGCGATTTTCGTCATCGGGTTGTCTGGCGGTTCGATCGATAAACGTGCCATTTTTTCTGAAAGCGCTCGTAGCTCAATGGATAGAGTACTGCCCTCCGAAGGCAGGGGTTGTGGGTTCGATCCCCGCCGAGCGCGCCACTTTTGACATTGTAGCGGTTACGGTCTCCCAGTCTCCCCGATCAGGCGAAAAACGCCTTCATTCTTTCCCTCGTCCACGTACTCTTCCGTCTTCTCATTGAAAACGCTTGCTGCTGCATAAAAAAGTCTTTTCTTCCCGGCCGGGTTCACCTGGTCCAGACGACACTTCCGTTACACGAGAGGAACCGCTAAAAGCCTGGCAGTGGCTTTTTAAAACGGAACGGATCGGCAAACCGGCTTGAAGCTCGGCGGGATGCAAACACGTCCGCATGTTACCTCGCTTGCCTCTTCTTGCGCTCTTTGGAACGTCACCGGAAACACAGCATTGTTCACTGTTCAGAAAGCTTCTTCAAAAACGCCATCGGAAGCAGACGATAAAAAAGGACGCCGATCTTGTGCGGAAAGCGGGAGAAAACGCACATCCTGTCGCCATCCCGTTAATGGGCACAAAAAGAATTTCTTCCAAGATCGAAAAGCGGCAACAGAAAAAGTGAGCCGAGCCGGTTCTTCTGGCAAAAGCTGGCAACCCATTGTTTGGCTTTCCAACAAACCGGATTCCTCAATAACCACAGGCGTACCAGTTACGCGACGAAAACGATTGAAACCGGCAGCCGGTCAATGTGATGGAACAAGCCATCCCGACAATGTCAGTGGATTCCCGACCTCCCACTCCAAAGGTGCCGGTATACCACGTCTCTCCCCAAACGAGGGAGGAAGAAACCATTTTCACTGTCCTTGAGAATGGAACAGGAAAAGTCAGTTGAACTGTCCCATAGACGCCGTTTCCTGTAATGAGGCCCCCTTGTTCCAACCATCCGTCGCTCCATCTACGCCACCAGTTTGTACCGTCATCGTATGTAGTGACAACGTGAGTCAGCGTCATTCCGTCCACCCGGATGTGGCCGTCCCGTGTAAAATGGTAAAAATGCTGACTACTGTCGTCGGTACCGGTTCGGACGACAATTCCTTTTTCGTTTTCGTCTACATATAACGCTTCCTGAACATGGGTTCGATTAAAACCGATAATGGTTTCAAGACACAGGTTGCCGTTCAGCGTTCCACCCGTTAACGGCAAACAGTCGTTTTTGTCAGCCTTGTTGGCGATCTCCTGCGCCAGTCGTGTTACATCGACCAGTCCCGGATTGACAACAGCATCGAACGCCTTAATGCAAGGTAACAGGGTCAGGGCCGGTGGCTGGACGGTGTCGGAGGCACCAAACACAGCATTGTAATTCCCTGCATTAAAACTGATACCCATGCAAGCGGCACCACCGGTTTCGGCCAGGGCATTGTAATGGCTCGTATTGCCGTTAACAGTGTGTAAAGCTCCGTTCACCGTAAATCGGTCAGCAGACGTAAATTCATAGTCATGTGAGAGCAATGTTCCTTCCACATTCGGCAGTCCGGCGGCCTTGACGGTGCCAGGCGCCGCACTCCCTTCGGCAAACCGCCCCATCAAATCAGGCAGATGGAACGTCGTCTCCCCGTCCCCTTCGCCATAAGTGACGCCGATCGCGGCAAACAACTCCGGATACGTCTCCCGTCCCACCGCCGAGCCGTCCGCTTTCAGATAACCCGACGGCGTTTCTCCCATCGCAAAGTACGCCACCGTTCCCACCGGTATCCCTTTTTTTTCGATCGCGTCTTTCAGAGCGTCCACCGTTTCACGGTCAACCTTCGCTTCCAGCTTCGCCAGGTCAATCCCCAGCGCCCGCCGGGCAGCTTCCTTGTCGCTGCTGTCTTCTCCGAACAGATCGCACAGATAGTCTCGCATGTCGCCCAGTGCGTTTTTCATTTCCCCAGTCGTCGTTTTTGGCAGCCTGGTTCCGTTCAACAAGGCTTTTTCCGGCAATTTCGTCATTTTTTTCTCCCTAAAAAAAAGACCCCGCTTGAAAAGCGGGGTCTGTGATGTGTTCTCGGGCGCAACACGTGCCCGGCCATAATGGTAAAGGACAAGCTGTCATCGGTCAGCCCATTCCTTTGGTTTTTCAGGA
>DBGFLV010000284.1:0-2639 GCA_048528425.1 Oxalobacter sp.
GGGAAGGAGAACAATGGCCCGTCGCCCAGGTAGCGTCTTTTTTCCGATGCGTTGGACCGCAGAAAACAACAACAGACACGCTTCATTATCGGAACGGCTAACCGAACTGCCGTCTGTCCCGATTCCGGGTGATCGCCCGTCCGGCGCCACCGGTTGGGAATAGCGTTGTCAACTGTCTCCGACTGTCCGAGCATCCGGAAAATCATGTTGGCCGACAGGCCGCTTTTTGCCTTCTGTCAAGATGATTCCGGTATGGCGTTTTTATTTCGTTTTCAAGTTAAGGCCGGTTTTTGATGACGACTGCCGGTTCTGTCAAATTGATTGTTGTCCAACGTTTTTTGCAGACGTTTCCTGGTTTCGCTTTTGCACCAGTAAAGCGTATTGGTATCGTCGTCGGATTGGGTCCTAACGGCCGTAGAGGAAAAGACGCCCCGTCGATAATCGCACAAGGAATAAACGGCTTCTCCTTCCATGCCCTGTGACGGTTCCTGAGACAGGGACTTGCCGACGCAGCGAAGCAGAGTACGGCTCACACTCATCGTCATCGTCCGCAAGCCGGAAAAGTCAGCGAGGCCACGCCCTCATTCGGCGCCTGCCGCAGGAAAGACGACCCTTGTCGCTAATCCGACAAACAACAATTACTGCACGTGGTCTTCTGTATAAATGAAGGAGCGGCAAACGTATTGATGACATCATGCCGATTTTGCTGATTAAACAACGTGTTTCTTCCTCGTCTTCCACAACAGAAATCTTTTCAGTTTGTCTCTTTTTTGTTGAAAAAAACACGTAAATAGGGACAGCTAAACAGGTATTCTGTTTAATACGAAAATCGTAGTATGAAAAACGCCAGAAAAAAACGGCGTCCGCATGGACGCCGTTACCGGAAAACGATGAACGCCTTTTATTTGGTTTTGACGTAATCACCTGCCAGGGTTTTGCCGTTGGTGCAGAAAAGACCCAGATCGTTTTTGTCGTCGGCTTTGGACGTGAAAACGTTCATGGTGTCGGCACCTGTCGAGCGAATGACCATCGTGCTCTTCAGATCGGGATTCGCCGTCTGGAGGGGAATTTCAATCTGGTCGTTGATGATCTTGCCGTTTCCGTTGAAGGTACAACCTTCTTCCACACCGTCAGCGGTAAACGAAACCGTTACTCCGTTTTGAGCGTTGCCCAGTATGGTCAGCATTTCACCGTTACCGACCGCCATCGGATCACTCGTCATTTTGTAACGGCCCGAGAAATCGGAAGCGACTTTCGGTGTCGTTTTCTTCAAAGTGTACTGATCGGCCATGTTTTCCGAACGTTTACCTTCCTTGTTCGTCATTTCAATGGTGTCTGCCGATTTGACGACGAAATATTGCGTATCAAACGGGAAGGTGACCGTGACAATCCCTTTATCCATTTTCCAGGTACCGGACTGGGAAAGGGAAGCGCCGTCCGTATTTTCATAAAGCGACGTCTCGACGACCGATCCGTCGGAATTGAACGTAATGGCTGTCTTGATGCCGGAACAATCGGCACAGGGAAGGGTTCCGGTGTACATACCTTGCGGTGGCGTGTCATCTTTTGCCGATCTGCTACAGGCCGCCAAGGCCGCCATCATGAACAACGCCATCAGAAAAAGTGAAAATCGTTTCATAAGCATCTCCAGGGTGTTTTCAAAAATATCCTGCTGTTTCAAAGGATTCAAAAAACACGCCAAGGCTAACCCACTGTGCGGAAAAGGAAGTGACCCATATCATAAACCGGAGAAAAAACGACGGGCGAACGTGAGGAAAGAGAAAAACGGGACGACAACTCGCAAAAAAGCCGGGTAACCCCGGCTTTTGGCGTACCGGTACTTCAGGCTATTTTGGGCTGGCCGTCAGACGCCGTGACCCCGCCGTCGATCGGGATACAAGCGCCGTTGATGAAACTGGCGTCGTCACTGGCTAAAAACGCCATGACCGAAGCCACTTCATCGGGTTGTGCTGCTCTTCCCAACGGGATGCGTTCGTCGAATTTTTCCTGAACGGCCTGGTCGAAGCCCTTCGTCATGTTGGTTTTGACCAGACTGGGACATACCGCGTTGATCCGAACACCTGAAAGGCCGTGATCTAACGCCATGGCACGGGTCAGGTTGGAAACAGCTCCTTTGGAAGCACAGTAAAAAGCTGCTCCCCAATCTCCTCCCAGTCCCGAAACCGATGAGGTGTTGATCATGCAGCCGCGAGACTTGATGAGATGGGGCAGCGCGAACTTGGCACCGAAAATCACGCCGTCAATGTTGATGCCGGATATGCGTCGCCAGTCTTCAAGGGACGTCTCGAGAATTGAACCGATGACGTGGACACCGGCATTGTTAATCATGACGTCCAGTTTGCCGTATTGCGCTACTGTGTCGGCAATCATTTTCTCGACCGCTTTGGGATCGGAAACATCGACCACCATCGCTGTCGTTCTTTCCGCGGGCAACGAAGACGCCACTTTGTCTACGTCGTCCTTGACGTAATCGGCCAGAACGACAATAGCGCCTTCGGAAGAAAACCGCTTGGCAGCCGCAGCGCCGATCCCGTTTCCCGCGCCGGTTATCACAACCACTTTATCTGTAAAACGTTCCATTTTCGTCTCCTATGAAGAGGTGTGTTTTCCCTTCTAAC
>DBGFLV010000285.1:0-2466 GCA_048528425.1 Oxalobacter sp.
ATGTGTAGAAATTCGACTTCCTGCCGGAGTAGCCCATTTGCAGGAAGTTTTGTTTTTTAGCCCTTATTGACCGAGATTGATATGTCCAACGAAACCATCAAGATGACCAGCGGGGAATATGTCCCTATTGAAATGCACAAGGTGCGGGTAGTCCAGAAACTCAATCTTTTGCCGATCGAAGAACGTTTGAAGGCAATTGAAGATGCCGGTTACAACACTTTTCTGTTGCAAAATCGCGATGTTTTCATGGACATGTTGACCGATAGCGGTACCAATGCCATGTCGGACCAGCAAATCGCTTCGATGATGATTGCAGATGACGCTTACGCCGGTTCCGAATCGTTCAACCGGTTGCAAAAAGCCGTCGAAGAGGTGTTGGGAACGCCCTATTTTCTGCCCGCTCATCAGGGACGTGCGGCAGAACACATCATTTCGCAGGTCTTCGTCAAAAAAGGCGACATCGTCCCGATGAACTTTCATTTCACCACGACGAAAGCGCATATTGAACTGGCCGGCGGCAAAGTCGCCGAACTCTTTACCGATGATGCCCTTGAAATCCGGTCCGACAAGCCTTTCAAGGGAAATATGGACGTTGGCAAGCTGAAAGACCTGATTAAAGCCCACGGTAAGGAAAAAATTCCGTATATCCGGATGGAGGCGGGAACCAATCTGATCGGTGGCCAGCCTTTCTCTGTCGAAAATATGCGTGCCGTCCGTAAAGTAGCTGATGAAAACGGCATTTTAATCGTACTCGACATCAGTTTGGTGTGCGAAAACATGTACTTCATCAAAATGCGCGAACCCGAGTTCCAGGACAAGAGCGTTGAAGAAATCCTGCGTACCCTGTGCGACCTGGCCGATATCGTTTACTTTTCGGCCCGCAAGATCAGTTGCTCCAGAGGAGGCGGTATCGCCACCCGTCATCACGATCTTTACCTGAAGATGCGTGACATGGTTCCTCTGTTCGAAGGTTTCCTGACCTATGGCGGAATTTCTGTACGTGAAATCGAATCGATGGCTGTCGGGTTGCGCGAAGCTACCGACTGGAACGTCATTCGGCATTCACCGGAATTCATCAAATATCTGGTCGACCGGCTAGATGCCAAAGGCATCCCGGTTATCACGCCGGCAGGCGGTCTCGGTTGCCATTTGGACGCGAGAGGTTTCTTACCGCATTTGAATTCTTTCGACTATCCGGCCGGTGCACTGGCTGCGGCGTTGTACATCGTTTCCGGCGTTCGCGGTATGGAGCGCGGTACGATTTCCATGGATCGTGATGAACAGGGCAACGACGTTCCGTCGGAAGTGGAATTACTGCGTTTGGCATTCCCGCGTCGGGTGTTCACCCTGTCACAAGTCAAGTATGCGGAAGACCGGATCGAGTGGCTCTGGAAAAACCGCGAACTGATCGGCGGCTTGAAATTCGTTGAAGAACCGAAAGTGTTGCGTTTCTTTGTCGGACGTCTGGCCCCTTCTTCCGACTGGCCCCAAAAACTACTGGCCAAATTCAGGGAAGATTTCGGCGACAGTTTGTAAACTGTTTAAGTCGGGAAAGCGGCTGCAAAGCAGCCGCTTTTTTCGACATGCGTGTGCGAAGCGTACTAGTGGGATTGCGTCCAGTAGTGGGGTGTGGCATAAATGGCTTTTAACTGATCAATAAACAGACGTGTTTTCAAAGGCAGATAGCGCTGTTGGGGATAAACAGCCATGATGTCGTAATGGGGAAGAGCAAAATCGTCCAGAACCGTTACTAGTTTTCCAGAGGCCAGTTCCGATTGGATTTCCCAAGTGGAACGCCAGGCCAGTCCGTAACCTTCCAGACACCAGCGATGAAGTAGCTCGCCGTCATTGCAGTCGAGATTGCCGGACGTTCTCACCACGACAGTCCGGTTGCTTTCCTTGAAGTGCCAGCCCCGTTGCTGTCCGCCCTGCAAGTTGAACGTCAGACAGTTGTGCTGGTTCAGCTCTTTCAGATTTTTGGGTGTACCGTACTTTTTCAGATAATCGGGAGAAGCGCATACGACACGGTGATTCGAATAAAGCTTGACCGCCACCAGGCTGGGATCAATGCTACCGCCGATCCGGATGCTCAAATCGTAACCTTCCCGAACCAGATCGACGACCTGGTCACTCAGATTGAAGGAAATTTTCACGTCCGGGTTGGCTGCCAGAAAGGCCGGTGCATGGGGAGCCACATGTTTGCGACCGAAAGCGGCCGGTGCCGAAACAATAAGATGACCTGTTGCTTTATTCAGACCTTCACCGATCATTTTTTCAGCCTGATCCAGTTCATCCAATATTTTTTTGCAATGATCCAGAAATACCGCACCCCGCTCAGTTAGTGTAAGATGTCGAGTTGTGCGATGCATCAGTTTAATGCCAAGACGTCGTTCCAGCGCATCTATACGCCGCCCCAGCATGACAGGAGTGATACCGAGCACAAGCGCCGCTTTTGCCAGGCTTCCT
>DBGFLV010000286.1:0-4064 GCA_048528425.1 Oxalobacter sp.
TGAAACCGGAAAAGGAAGGGAAAACTGTCTGTAAAAAGCCGTTGAATCGAGGATGAATTTGATTGGTTCCCTCACTTTTACGTTATAATTTGGATTTCCTGCTTGTGCCTTTGAGCACCTTCTGTAATGACCAAGTTTGTATTTGTCACGGGCGGTGTCGTTTCTTCCCTGGGTAAGGGGATTGCCGCTGCCTCGCTTGCCGCCATTCTGGAATCCCGCGGCCTTAAAGTTACCATGATCAAGCTGGATCCTTATATCAATGTGGATCCTGGTACCATGAGTCCGTTTCAACATGGTGAAGTGTTCGTCACCGATGACGGTGCGGAAACCGACCTCGATCTGGGCCATTATGAGCGTTTCATTTCTACCCGGATGCACAAGGTGAACAACTTCACCACCGGACAAATTTACGAATCCGTCATCCGTAAGGAGCGGCGTGGCGAGTATCTGGGTAAAACGGTTCAGGTCATTCCCCACATTACCAACGAGATTCAGAACTTTATCCATCGCGGTGCCAAAGGGTACGACGTAGCGCTGGTCGAAATCGGAGGAACGGTGGGCGATATCGAATCATTGCCGTTTCTGGAAGCGGCGCGTCAGTTGAGTCTCCGGGCCGAAAAGGACGCTACCGTATTCATCCATTTGACGCTGGTGCCTTACATTGCTTCCGCCGGTGAACTGAAAACGAAGCCGACCCAGCACAGTGTCCAGAAGTTGCGCGAGATCGGCATTTATCCCGATGCGCTGCTCTGTCGTGCAGACCGGCCCATTCCCGAAGACGAAAAGGCCAAGATTTCGCTTTTCTCCAACGTCCGGGAAGAAGCTGTTATCTCTGTATGGGACGTCGATACCATTTACAAGATTCCACAGATGTTGCACGATCAGGGGCTAGACGCCATTGTCTGCGACAAGTTGGGATTGAATCCGCCTCCGGCAGACCTGTCGATGTGGAGCAAACTCGTTTATGCGCTGGAACATCCCGAAAAAGAGGTAGCAATTTGCATGGTCGGCAAATACGTTGATCTGACCGAATCCTACAAGTCCTTGATTGAAGCGATACGCCATGCCGGCATTCATACCGGTTGCAAGGTCGACATTGATTTTCTGGATTCCGAAGAGATCGAGGGCAGGGGAACGGATCATCTGGCGAAATACGATGCGATTCTCGTACCGGGCGGCTTCGGCAAGCGAGGTGTGGAAGGGAAGATCGCTACGGCCCGGTATGCCCGCCAGCACAAGGTTCCCTATCTGGGCATTTGTCTGGGTATGCAGGTCGCACTGATTGAATTCGCCCGTCACGTCGCGGGTTTGCCCCGTGCGAATTCGACCGAATTCGATCCCGATACCGACCAGCCGGTTATTGCCTTGATTACCGAATGGCAAAACCGCAGCGGCCAGGTCGAGCGTCGCGACGAAGCGTCCGATCTGGGCGGTACCATGCGCCTCGGTGCGCAGACTTGTGCTGTCGAACCCGGAACGCTGGCGTGTGAAATATACGGTAACGTCGTGACCGAACGTCATCGTCACCGTTACGAAGCCAACAATCTTTATCTTGACCGGTTGAAAAAGGCAGGCCTGGTGGTTTCCGCCATGACGCCTACCGAAAAATTGTGTGAAATTATGGAATTGCCCAAAACAGGGGAATGTGCCCATCCCTGGTTCGTCGGTGTCCAGTTCCATCCGGAATTCAAGTCGACGCCGCGTGACGGCCATCCGCTTTTCACCGCGTTCATCAAGGCGGCGATAGCCAGCCGGGAAGCCCGCTCAAAAGGAAACGGAGCATGAAACTTTGTGGTGTCGAAATCGGGCTTGAGAAGCCTTTTTTCCTGATTGCCGGGCCCTGTGTGATCGAGTCTCGCCAGCTGGCGATGGATACAGCCGGGGCATTGAAGGAAATGACGGCCGAACTGGGCATCCCTTTCATTTACAAGTCGTCTTACGACAAGGCCAACCGTTCTTCTGCTGCTTCGTTTCGCGGGTTGGGCCTGGATAAGGGACTGGACATTTTAGCCGACGTCAGAAAGCGCTTTGACGTGCCGGTATTGACCGATGTGCACGCCGAACCTGAAATCGTGCCTGTCTCGCAAGTCGCCGACATTTTGCAGACACCGGCTTTTTTGTGTCGCCAGACCGACTTCATTCAAGCTTGTGCCCGTTCCGGCAAACCGGTCAACATCAAGAAAGGACAGTTTCTGGCTCCCGGCGACATGGTGAACGTCGTTAAAAAAGCGAGAGAAGCCGCTAAAGAAGCCGGACTTTCGGAGGATCGCTTCACCGTGTGCGAGCGGGGTGCCTCTTTCGGCTACAATAACCTCGTTTCCGACATGCGTTCATTGTCCATCCTGCGCAAAACGGAGTGTCCTGTCGTTTTCGACGCAACCCATTCGGTTCAATTGCCCGGTGGGCTGGGTGACGTCTCCGGAGGGCAGCGGGAATTCGTGCCGGTTTTAGCCCGTGCTGCCATTGCCGTGGGTGTGGCCGGTCTTTTTATGGAAACGCATCCCGATCCCGACAAGGCCTTGTCGGACGGCCCGAACGCGGTACCGCTTGACCGTATGAAAGCACTGCTGACGCAGCTTGTGACACTGGACAAAGCCGTCAAGCAGGGTAATATGTCGGGTTTCGCTTTTTAATCGTAACAGTCATTAGCTTGGGAGAAATTTATGAGCGCTATTGTTGACCTCATCGGACGCGAAATTCTCGATTCCCGCGGTAATCCAACCGTCGAATGCGATGTGCTGCTGGAATCCGGCGTCATGGGGCGTGCCGCTGTCCCTTCCGGAGCCTCTACGGGATCGCGTGAAGCGATCGAATTGCGCGATGGCGACGCCGGCCGTTACAACGGAAAAGGCGTTTTGAAAGCCATCGAACACATCAATACCGAAATTGCCGAAGCGATTATCGGACTGGACGCCAGTGAACAGGCTTTTCTGGATCGCACGCTGATTGATCTGGACGGTACCGAAAACAAGAGCCGTCTTGGCGCCAACGCCATGTTGGCTGTTTCGATGGCGGTAGCCAAGGCGGCCGCTGAAGAAGCGGGATTACCGCTTTACCGTTATTTCGGGGGTTCGGGACTCATGCAATTGCCTGTACCGATGATGAACATCATCAACGGCGGTGTCCATGCCGACAACAACCTGAACATTCAGGAATTCATGATCATTCCGGTGGGAGTCAGGAGTTTTTCCACTGCCGTTCAGTGTGGAGCTGAAATTTTTCACACGCTGAAAAAAATTCTTCAGGAACGCGGATTGCCGACTGCCGTGGGTGACGAAGGCGGGTTCGCCCCTTCCGTGGCCAACCATGAAGAAGCGATTTCCCTGATCCTCGAGGCCATTGAAAAAGCCGGTTACACTGCCGGAACCGATGTATGTATCGGTCTGGATTGTGCCGCCAGCGAATTCTACAAGGACGGTCGATATCATTTGAGTGGGGAAGGGCTCGTTTTGTCTTCTGAGGAATTCACCCATCTTCTCGAGACCTGGTGCGACAAATATCCGATCCTTTCCATTGAAGACGCTATGGCAGAAGACGACTGGACAGGATGGGCCTACCTGACTGAAAAGCTGGGCAAGCGTGTTCAGCTGGTGGGTGATGATCTGTTTGTCACCAATACCCGCATCCTCCGGGAAGGCATTCAAAAAGGCATCGCCAATTCCATTCTGATCAAGATCAATCAGATCGGAACGTTGACCGAGACGTTTGCCGCGATCGAGATGGCCAAACGCGCCGGTTACACGGCCGTCGTTTCCCATCGTTCGGGTGAAACCGAAGACGCCACGATTGCCGACATTGCCGTCGGTACCAATGCCCTTCAGATCAAGACCGGTTCCCTTTCGCGTTCCGACAGAATGGCGAAGTACAATCAGTTGCTTCGGATCGAGGAAGACCTGGGTGAAGTGGCCAGCTACCCGGGCAGGGGCGCGTTTTACAATTTGAAATAAGAGCTTGAAAAAAGGCCGGTAAAATCGAAATGGATTACCGGCCTGATTTTTGAGCTTTTGTTCGGGTTTTCCCTCTCACTGTATCAACGATGCGTCAGGTTACCATTACGCTGGCAG
>DBGFLV010000287.1:0-12293 GCA_048528425.1 Oxalobacter sp.
GCTTATCGTTGTGAAGAATGCGGTTTTTCCAAGGATGTATTGCAGAAATTGTCTGACAAACCACTGACTGTTTGCCCGTCTTGCGGTAAGGAAGGCTTCAAAAAACAGTTGACCGCGGCTTCTTTCCAGTTAAAAGGAACGGGCTGGTATGAGACTGATTTCAAAGACAGCCACAGCGGTCATTCCGATGCCGGTGCGTCGCCGTGCAGTTGTTGCCCGATGAAAAATCCCGACGGTGGAACCTGTGGATAAAACCGGCGCCGGGCCGGAGCGTGTCTGCGACCGGTCGGTTTCCACGCAAGAATAATCCGGGCACACCGCCGATCAACCGGAACCGCTGAAAAATCACGAAACCTTATTGATGAAAAAGTAGATATTTATGTCCATGCGAACGAATTACTGTGGCCTTACCACCGAAGCATTGCTCGGTCAGACTGTAACCTTATGCGGCTGGGTGCACCGGCGGCGTGATCACGGCGGGATCATATTTATCGACATGCGGGATCGTGAAGGATTGGTTCAGGTGGTGTGCGACCCTGACAGGCCTGCTGTTTTCGGGACAGCCGAATCGATCCGTAACGAATATTGCATTCAGGTAACCGGAACGGTCCGTGCCCGTCCTGAAGGAACGGTCAACGACAGTCTGACTTCGGGACGTATCGAAGTATTCTGTGAAAACCTGAACGTGTTGAATCCGTCGGTCACACCGCCTTTCCAGCTCGACGACGAACATCTTTCTGAAACGACGCGATTGACGCATCGGGTTCTGGATTTGCGTCGCCCTTTCATGCAAGACAACCTACGCTTGCGTTACAAGGTCGCAATGGAAGTGCGTAAGTACCTGGATGCGCATGATTTTATAGATATTGAAACACCGATGCTGACTAAATCGACACCGGAAGGGGCGCGCGATTATCTGGTTCCGTCACGGGTCAATCCGGGAGAATTTTTCGCGTTGCCGCAGTCTCCCCAGCTGTTCAAGCAGTTGCTGATGGTCGCCGGTTTCGACCGTTATTATCAGATCACGAAGTGTTTCCGGGACGAAGACTTACGGGCAGACCGGCAACCGGAATTCACCCAGATCGATTGTGAACTGTCTTTCGTGGAAGAACAAGAAATCCGTGATCTGTTTGAAGACATGATCCGGGTCATTTTCAAAAATACTATGGGTACGGAATTGCCGAATCCTTTTCCGGTCATGACGCATGACATGGCTATGGCGAAATATGGTTCCGACAAGCCGGATTTGCGTGTCAAGATGACATTCACGGAACTGACCGACGTCATGAAAGACGTTCCCTTCAAGGTGTTTGCCAACGCCGCCAACATGCCGGGCGGCCGGGTTGTCGCCCTGCTCGTCCCGGGCGGCTCGGCCGAAGGCTTCGGTATGCCCCGTTCGGAAATCGACGCTTACACTCAGTTCGTCGGTATTTACGGTGCCAAGGGACTGGCCTATATCCGTGTCAACGATGTCGACAAGGGGGCAGCCGGTTTGCAGTCGCCCATCGTCAAAAATCTGACTGATGAGGCAATCCGGCAGATTCTGGAACGTACCGGTGCGAAAAACGGCGACCTGATTTTCTTCGGTGCCGACAAGGCCCGTGTCGTCAATGATGCAATGGGGGCGCTGAGACTCAAGATCGGCCATTCTGATTTCGGCCGTGCACACGGTTTGTTCGAGGATAACTGGCAGCCTTTGTGGGTAGTCGATTTTCCGATGTTTGAATACGATGAGGGAGAAAACCGGTGGGTGGCTTGCCATCATCCGTTCACGTCGCCGAAAGACGGCCATGAAGATTATCTCGAAAGCGACCCGGGTCGCTGTCGTGCGAAAGCATACGACATGGTGTTGAACGGTTGGGAACTGGGAGGAGGCTCGATCCGGATCCACAAGGAAGAAGTGCAGAGCAAGGTATTTCGCGCATTGAAAATCAGTGCCGAGGAAGCAAAGGAAAAGTTCGGTTTCCTGCTGGACGCTTTGCAATACGGTGCTCCTCCGCATGGCGGATTGGCTTTTGGTCTCGACCGGCTCGTCACCTTGATGACTCGCTCCGATTCCATCCGGGATGTCATTGCCTTCCCGAAAACGCAGCGCGCTCAATGTCTGTTGACCCATGCCCCGTCGGCGGTCAGTGAAAAACAGTTGCAGGAACTGCATATTCGCCTGAGAAAAATAGAAACGGCTCAACCGGCATGAGAAAGGAAAGGGAGCGATTGCCGCTCCCTTTTTTGTGATGAATGTGACGTATAAAATTCCACAATCGGTTCTGGTCGTCATCTACACGAGAGAACTGGACGTCTTGTTGATCGAACGGGCCGATCGTCCCGGTTTCTGGCAATCGGTAACCGGCTCGAGGGACTCGCTCTCGGAGCCGCTTGTCGAGACAGCGATCCGGGAAGTTTTCGAGGAAACCGGTATCCGCATCGTCAGGACTCTGCCGCACCTTGAAAATCATGAAGTGTCTCTGGATTGTCTAAAAGACTGGAAAATCGACAATGTTTTCGAAATTTTTTCCGTCTGGCGTCACCGTTTTGCCCCCGGCGTGACTGAAAATACGGAACATGTTTACGGACTTCAGGTACCGGAACGGTTTCCAGTTGTTCTGGCTCCCCGCGAACACCTGAATTCGGTTTGGCTGCCTTACCGGGAAGCAGCTGAAAAATGTTTCTCTTATACCAATCGGGACGCCATTTTGCAGTTGCCTGAACACGTTTTTCGATGAGAACGATTTTCTACGGTACAAGAAAATGAAAAAACCGGCCGAGAGGCCGGCTTTTTGATGACGAAAACGGCCCTGTTTACTGGATTTTGGCTTGCTTCATCAGATTCATTTCATATTCCTGCCATTTCTTTTCTTCAAGCGAAGCCTTGATCTTGGGTTTTACCTGATCCAGTGTCGGTAAAGTGGCTTTGCGAACATCGACCAGCTTGATGACGTGGTAGCCGAACTGGGTTTTGACCGGTGTCTGGCTGATCTGACCTTTTTTCAGGGCGACCATTGCGTCCGAAAAAGGTTTGATGTAGTTGGAAGGCGCCGCCCAGCTCAAATCACCGCCGCGGGCAGCCGATCCTTTATCGATGGATTTTTCTTTAGCGAGTTTTTCGAAACTGGCCCCTTTGTTCAGTTGCTGGATAAGGTTTTTGGCGTCGGCTTCGTTTTGCACGAGAATGTGTTTGACGTGATATTGCTTACCGTTTTGCAGAGCGGCTACCCGATCGTATTCAGCCTTGACGTCTTTGTCGGAAACCGGATTCTTTTTGAGGTAACTCGTGCGGAGTGCGTCGATCAATATAGACCGTTTGGCAAATTCAAGCTGTTTTTTGACGTCGGGTGACGAAGCCATGTTTTGTTTGTCGGCTTCCTGAACCAGGACTTCTCTTAAAATGAGTTTGTTCTTGATGTCCTGGCGCAATTGGGGTGTATCTTTTTCACCATAACTGACCAGTTCCTTGACCAGAGCGTCAGAATGAGCTGCTGGAATCGGTTTGCCGTTGACGACGGCCAGATTCTGGGCGAGAGCGGTTGCAGAAAGGAGTGAAAGCGACAAGGCGCTTAATACCAGAGTCTTTTTGAGCATGAGAGTTCCTAGCTAAGTGATGACAGCGAAAAATATACGGTGAAAACGGCAATCCACTTCAGTTTGTTTCAAAAAATGACAAACACGTTTCAGCCGATTTTGCTGAAGCGTTTTCACTATACCCTTGTTTGGTCTTGAAGTATAAATGACGCCGAAGAGATTTGGTGACAGAATAGACTTTTCCGTGTTTTTGTCGTTTCCAAAAGCGGCAATGCCCTGTTTCATGTCATGAAAACACAACTATTCCTGTTTTACGCTGGTTTTTGAATGTCATCTGTTTGCAAATTGATTTTCGGGTTTTGGCTGATGCTGGCTGTCACGACCGGGTCATTCGTCCGGGCTGCTGACGCGAACAAGGTCTTGCATTACGTCTTCACTGCAGCAGAAACAGGCTTTGACCCGGCTGTAGCTCATGACATCTATTCTTCCCAGATCATCCGTTCCATTTACGAAACGCTTTACACGTACGATTACCTTGCGCGTCCCGCTAAACTCGTCCCGTCGACGGCCGCTACCATGCCGGCGATAAGCGACGGGGGGAAAACCTATACGATCACGTTAAAGAAAGGAATTTATTTTACCGATGATCCCGTTTTCAAGGGCAGAAAACGCGAACTGACGGCTGCTGATTACATTTATTCGCTCAAGCGGCTGATGGATCCCGAGGTGCGATCGACCTGGGCCTGGCTATTGGAAGGAAAGGTAGTCGGATTGGACGCTTCAGCAAAACAAGCAGTGAAAACGGGCAGGTTCGATTACGACAAACCGATCCGGGGACTGGAGCAAGTTGATCGTTACACCCTTCGCATCCGACTGAACCGTCCCGATTACAATCTGACGCATATTCTCGCCCATTATCCCACCAGTGCCGTTGCACGTGAAGTCGCTACTGCCTATCGTGACGGCAACGGACAAATCATGGCGCACCCGGTCGGTACCGGTCCTTACGTACTTGCAAAATGGCAGCGTGGATCGAAAATGATTCTTGACGCCAACCCCGGTTACCGGGGATTCATCTGGGATTTCAAGGCTGGCAACGATCCGGAAGACGAACGGATCGTCCGTGAAATGAAGGGTAAAAAAATGCCCCGGATCGGTCGTGTCGAGATCAATGTCATTGCCGAAGACCAGTCCCGCTGGTTGGCGTTTCAAAACCGAGAGATCGACTTGTTCAGTCTGGAAGGACCTCTGGCGCCGCGTGCGCTGGAAAAAGGGCGTTTAAGGCCGGAACTGGTTTCAAAAGGTGTCCAACTTTCTCGTATCGTCGAGCCGGAACTGACTCAGTATTACTTCAATATGGAAGATCCCGTCCTTGGCGGTCTATCGCGGGAAAAAGTCGCTTTGAGACGGGCCATTGCAATGGCCCACAATGTGAAAGAAGAAATCGACGTCGTCTGGAACGGTGAAGCGATTGCACTGGACTATCCCGTTCCACCCGGTATCGATGGATACGACGCTTCTTATAAAAGCGTCATCCGTTACGAACCGGAGGTGGCTAATGTGCTGCTGGACCGGTTCGGTTATAAAAAGGGTACCGACGGATATAGAACGTTGCCGGACGGAAAACCGCTGGTGGTCGTTTTCTCTGCTCGCTCGGATTCGACCGGACAGCAACAGCTGGAAATGTGGAAAAAGACGTTCGACAGACTCAGTATCAGGATGAAAGGTGACAAACGTCTTTTTCCAGATTTGCTGAAAGCGGAAAAGCAGTGTCGCCTGATGATGAGAACCAGCAACTGGATTGCGGATTATCCAGATGGCAGTAACTTCATGCAATTATTTTACGGTCCGCACACCGGACAGAGTAACAACGGCTGTGCCCGGATTCCACAGTATGATCGTCTTTATGAACAGTCAGTTGTATTGCCTCCCGGAAAACAGCGAGACCTTCTGTATCATAAAATGGCACGCATCCTTGAGGTGGTTGCACCGGCCCGAATCGGTTACGCCCGTTATCGCAATATGCTTTTGCAACCTTATGTCATGGGTTACAAGAAACACCCGGTCATGCATAATGAATGGCTGTATATCGATATTGACGACGACAAAAGGTGAGTTTGTCGTCATAACGGTCTATTATTTCTGTTCCAGTCGAAGATAAAACATTTATCCATGAAGAAAACCGTATTTTCCCTAAAGTGTGTCATGTGTTCAGTGGCCGTGGCCGTGGCCGTTTCCGCGCCCGTGCCTGTTCTCGCCGAACGTCCTGTTTTGCCGTTACCTTCCGCCAATGAAATCGGAGAACGCTGCCGGACGGAACTGTCCGGATTGGGACAGGATGTGGCGGCTTTGGAAACCGTTCCGGTCGAAACTTTGGAAGGAGCGAAAGACTTTTTGACGGGATGGAACCGGCTTCAGATCGGCGTGGAAAATCTGTACGGACCGATGTCACTGCTGAGTCAAGTTTCACCAGACGCCACGGTGCGTCAAAAGGCTGATGCCTGTTCGATGGAGGTTCAGCGGTTCATTACGGACATGTACCAGAATGAAAAACTGTATCGCAACATGCGTGTCGTGCGTGTCAACGACGATCTGGAACGGAAACTGCGTCAAGACACAGTTAGCGCCTATGAAGACGCAGGGGTGTCTCTCATGCCCGACAAACGCAAGCGAGTAAAACAGATTTTGACCCGCTTGGCCGAAATCGATCAAGAATTCAGCCGGAACATCCGTGAAAACAAAACGAAGTTGGTTTTTTCACCGGCAGAAATGCAGGGCTTGCCGCAAACCTATCTGGCCGGATTAAAGCGGGACGAAAAAGGAAATTATCGACTGGGTTTTTCTTATCCGGAATACCTGCCTTTCATGCAATACGCCGACAACGACAAGGCACGCGAGCGATACCGCTTCGCTTTCATCAACCGAGGAACGCCGGCCAACCTGCCATTGTTGCAAGAAGCGGTCAATTTGAGGCATGAGATGGCGGTGTTATCCGGCTACCGCAGTTATGCGGATTTTGCCTTGCGCAGAAGAATGGCGAAAAAGCCGGTTGTCGTGGACAAGTTTTTAGACGACGTTCAAAACATCGTAACACCGTCGGAAAAACTGGAACTGGACGAACTGCGCGCTTTCAAGGCTAAAACGCGGAATATCCCTTTGGAACAGGCGGAAATCAAACACTGGGATACTCAGTACTGGCTTCAGAAGATCAAAAAGGCGCGATACGACATCGATCCGAACACACTGCGCCAGTATTTTCCGACTCAGGCTTCAATGGAGTGGGTGATGGGATTGGCCAGCCAGTTGTACGGTATCGAATTCAAACGCGCCGATGTGCCGGTCTGGCATCCTGATGTTTCGTATTACGATGTAATCGACAGGGAATCGGGGCAGCAGATCGGCGGAATTTATCTCGACATTTATCCACGGGAAGGCAAATACGGTCATGCCGCCGCTTTCCCTGTACAGGGCTCGAGTACGCTGGAAAACCGTTTGCCTGTCTCGGTATTGGTGACTAATTTCAACCGCAACGGCCTTGATCTGGACGAACTGGAGACGATGCTTCACGAGTTTGGTCACGTTTTGCATGGCGTACTGTCCAAAACGCGTTATGTCGATCAGTCGGGGACGAGCGTCGAACGGGATTTTGTCGAAGCCCCTTCGCAGATGTTCGAGGAATGGGCACATCATGACGAAACGTTGTCGACCTTGCCGGAATACTGTAGCGGCCATTGCCCCCGGGTCGACAAGGACATGTTGAAGCGCTTGAACGCCTCGAGAAAGTTCGGGCAGGGCCTTTTCTATTCGCGGCAGGCACTTTATGCACAGTACGATATGGCCCTCTACGGCGACAGGCTGGATGATGTGATGAAAACGTGGGTTACACTGGAAGGAAAGACACTACAGGGTCACGATCCCGGTACCCAATTTCCGGGTCAGTTCGGCCATGTCGTCAGTGGTTACTCGGCAGGTTACTACGGTTATCTGTGGTCAAAGGTGCTGGCATTGGACATGTTGTCCCGTTTCAACGGCAAGCTGATCAACCCGCAGGTCGGCCGGTTTTACCGGAAAACGATTCTCGAACGGGGCAGTGAATTGCCAGCCGATAGGATGGTTCGGTATTTTCTAGGACGCTCTCCCGACAGTGCCGCTTTTTATGAGGACATCAGCGATATTGAAGTCGGCAAATAATGGCTGTGACCGGCAGGCAGTTCCGTCGCCGCTCCGGTTTTGCTTGTCATACGTTGACGACGGAACGAATGAGTGTCGAGGCACGACATGCTGCCGTATCTGATTCGTCGTCTTTGGCAGATGATCCCGACATTGCTGGGAGTGTTGTTGCTGGTTTTCTTTCTGTTTAACTGGGTAGGAGGCGATCCGGCCTATGTGCTGGCCGGAAAAATTTCCAGTCCGGAACAAATCGCCAATATCCGGCGGCAGCTCGGCATTGACGAACCCGTATACATCCAACTCTGGATTTTCTTGAAACAGACAATCTGTTTCGATTTCGGGACAAGCTGGAGCACAGGAGAACCCGTCTCGAGCATTCTGCTGTCGCGATTGGGACCCTCGTTGACGCTTTTGGTTCCGTTGACGCTTTTGGAAACCGGACTGGCTATTGCATTGGGGTTGGCGGTCGCTCATGTTCGGGGGTCCTTGACCGATCGGGTCATCATGATTGTCTGTACCGTCGGCATGTCGATCAGCATTCTCGTTTACATCATTGTTTTCCAGTATTGGCTGGCTTACAAGTTGGGATGGTTTCCTGTCCAGGGATGGGGGAACAACTGGTTTCAGGATGTGTTCAAGTATTCCTCGCTCCCTATTTTGATTCTCTTGATTGTCAGTATCGCACCCAACCTGCGGCTCTACAGAACGTTTATGCTCGACGAAATCGGGCAGGACTACGTTCGCACCGCCAGAGCCAAGGGGGTATCGGAAAAACGTGTTTTATGGATTCACGTTTTGCGTAACGCGACCATTCCGATCATTACCTACGTCATGTCGAATCTACCATCTCTGCTGATAGGGGCTTTTCTGGTCGAGCGCTTTTTTTCAATTCCGGGAATCGGACGGGAAGTCATTCTGGCCGTAGAGCGAAGCGATTTTCCGGTAATCAAAGCGATCACGGTTTATGTCGCGATTGCCACTATGCTGTTTAATCTCCTGGCCGATCTGCTGTACCAGAAGATTGATCCCCGGGTACGGCTGCGCTAGAAAGACGGGAGAATCGTGTGATGAAACCGGAAGGATTGTGGTATCTGGCCTGGAAGCGTTTGAAAGCGGATCGGGTCGCCATGCTTTCACTGGGCGTCGTTGTCCTTTTTTTAGTCCTTCTAGTCTTGTCGCTTGGCGGTCTTGTCGCTTCCGACTGGTCAAAAGAAGTGGGCGTTCACTACGCTCCACCGGATTTCGTCGGCGAACAGGCCGGTTACACCGGGGTGGAAAACGGAACAACGACCGGAGAAAACCGTGAAATTGCCGAGATTCCACCCGAGAACCCGCTTGATCCTTTAAAAGACGTCATCCGTGAATTGAGAAAAGAAATGGCGTCAGACGGGTCGGCCGTGGACATGTACGGAATCGACGATCCCCTGAAAAACGAACTCGACGAAATAAGACGTCATCGACCGTCGGGTGACACTACCGTTTCCGCTGAACCGGCCCGGCGGAAAACGCTATTGTTCGGTGCCGACAAATGGGGACATGACATTATCCGGAAAACCGTCAAGGGATCCGAGACGTCCATTCTCGTCGGGTTGATCGCTGCGTTTGTCGCTACCTCCCTGGGAACGTTGCTGGGTGCGTTCGCCGGTTATTTCGGCGGATGGGTCGATGACTTCATGAACTGGTTTTACAACGTGTTCACGTCCATTCCTTACTTATTGTTGATTCTGGCCGTGGCGGCGGTACTACAAAGCAAGGGAGTGCTCACTATCATTCTGATCCTGGGTCTGACAGGATGGACGGGGGTATTCCGGCTTGTCCGGGCAGAGTACATCAAACACAAGGAAAGAGAATACGTTCTGGCAGCCGACGCCATTGGCGCTTCTTCCTGGCGGAAGATGTTCATTCACATTTTTCCGAATGTCAGCCATATTTCGCTGGTACAAATGTCCATTCTGTCAGTCGGTTTCATCAAGTCGGAAGTCATCTTGAGTTTTCTGGGATTTGGTGTACCCGTCGGTGTGGTATCGTGGGGCAGTATGTTAAATGAAGCGCAAAACGAGTTGATCCTTGGAAAATGGTGGCAGTTGGTCGCCGTGACAGTCGCTATGGCCGTGCTGGTAACGGCGTTGTCTTTGTTTACCGACGGGTTACGGGATGCACTCGATCCCAAACTGAAAAAGGGAGATTCATGAACGTTGTCGAGCCGGCGATCCTGTTGGAGGTCAGGGATTTGCGCGTTTCGTTCAAAACCGGAAAAGAGACTGTTTTCGAAGCGGTCAAAGGTATTTCTTTTACCGTACCCGTCAATAAAACCGTTGCGTTGGTGGGCGAGTCGGGCAGTGGCAAATCGGTCAGTGCATTGGCTGTAATGGGATTGCTACCGGCGACCAACACGGTTATTGGCGCTTCTTCCGAACTGCTTTTCGAAGGGAAAAATCTGTTTGATATGTCTCCCCGGGAAAGGCGGGCGTTATGCGGTTCGAAAATCTCAATGGTTTTCCAAGAACCGATGTCTTCGCTGAATCCGGTTTTTACAGTGGGCGACCAGATCGGCGAGGTACTGCGTTTGCATAAAGGCATGAGTGCCAAGCAGGCGCGTGAACGGAGTGTCGAGTTACTGGACGAAGTCGGCATTCCCGATCCGTCGGTCCGGGTGGACGCGTATCCTCATCAATTGTCTGGTGGTCAGCAGCAACGGGTCATGATTGCCCTGGCGATTGCTTGTGAACCCCGTCTGCTGATTGCAGACGAACCGACCACGGCACTGGACGTCACCATCCAGCGCCAGATCATCGAACTCATCCGATCGCTCCAGAGGCGGTATCGTATGTCCGTTTTGTTTATCACCCACGATTTGCAACTGGTTTCCGAAATAGCTGACGAAGTCATTGTCATGCGACACGGAGAAGTCAGAGAGCAGGCTGCAGCAAGTGCTGTTTTCGTTCATCCGGCCGATTCGTATACCCGGGCGTTGCTATTGTGTCGCCCGCCTCTCGAGGGAAGGCCTTTTCATTTGCCGGTCATTGATGATGTGATCGAAGCGGGCGGGAAATTGCCTGTCGCGCTCAGGCAGCGCACTCGAGGCTACGACGAAAAAGACCGTGCCATTCTGGAAGTCCGGCATTTGAGCAAGCATTTCAGGACGTCGACCGGTTTTTTCGGAAAAAAAATTTTTCAGGCGTTAAAGAACGTTTCTTTCAGTCTGCCCAGGAAGAAAACACTGGGGATCGTAGGAGAATCGGGATCGGGCAAGACGACGCTGGGATTGACACTGATGAGACTGCAACAAGCCAGCGGCGGCGAGGTTTTTTTCGACGGCAGGGAAATTCTGGGGATGACGGAAAAGGAATTTCTGCCGTACAAGCGACGCATTCAAATCATTTTTCAGAACCCTTACGCTTCCTTGAATCCGCGATTTACCGTTGGACAGATTCTGATGGAGCCGCTCTCCATTCACCGGATCGGAACGTCTGCTTCCGAGCGCCGTGACCTGGCATTGGCGTGGTTGGAAAAAGTCGGTTTGCCGACAGAATCATTTTACCGCTATCCTCATGAGTTTTCCGGCGGCCAACGTCAACGTATCGCCATAGCCCGTTGCCTGACGCTGCATCCTGACGTGCTGGTATGCGACGAGTCGGTTTCAGCCCTCGATGTATCGGTACAGGCCCAGATTCTTAACCTGTTGCAGGACTTACAGGACGAATTCGGTCTGGCCTATCTTTTCATTTCGCATGATCTTTCCGTCGTAAAGTACATGGCAGATCGGGTTATGGTCATGCGGCGCGGTGAAGTCGTCGAAACGGCCGGATCGGATGAAATATACCGCTACCCCAAACATCCGTATACCCGAGCGCTTCTCTCGGCCATTCCGAAAGACCGGTACCGTTCATCGACTGTCTGAACGGGCCTCGTTATTCCCGTTATTTCCGTTATTTCCGTTATTTCCGCTGTCTACGTTTCCGGTAACGTACAATGTTTGGGTGGGAAAGGCGAATTCAATTTTCTCACGAGCGAAACGTTCCATCAGAGACAGATTAATTTCCTGCTGGGCATTCATGGCGACGATGTAGTCCGAGCTTTCGACATAATAGGCAATTTCAAAGTCCAGACTGGATTGACCGATATTGCTGAAGTGAGCACGGTCCAAGCGTGTGTTGGAAACGTGAGAAAAGATGTCTTCAATAAGGTGCGGAACGGTACGGAGCTTTTCGGGCGGTGTGTCAAACGTTACGCCAATGGTGAAAACCATGCGCCGTTCTTCCATCTTTTTAAAATTGTGAATACGGCTTTTCAACAGATCCGCATTGGAAATGATGAGTTCTTCACCAGTGATACTGGTCAGACGGGTCGTTTTCAAGCCGACGTATTTGACCGTGCCGTTCAAATCGTCAATGACGATCGAATCACCGACTTCAAACGGTTTGTCAATCGCGATGGACAGGGAGGCAAACAAGTCACCTAAAATGTTTTGCACGGCCAGTGCGACGGCCACGCCTCCGATACCCAAACTGGCGATCAGGGCGGTAACGTTGATCCCCAGATTGTCGAGAATGAGCAGGAGTGCAAGCGACCAAATGACCACTCGGGTAACAAAGCCGATGATG
>DBGFLV010000288.1:0-2779 GCA_048528425.1 Oxalobacter sp.
AAAAGCTAAAAAAGCCAAAGTTGTCAAGAAAGAAGTTAAAGTAGAAGAAAAAGCCGCTGCTCCGGCACCGGCTAAATAATCGGTTTTCTTTGGCGATGAAAAAGCGGGCTTGTCCCGCTTTTTTGTTGTCGTTGACGAAAATTTTCTAACCGGGAGACGAGTATGACTCGATTTGGCGCCGCTCTGGTCGCTGTTTTGTTGTTAATATCGCCTTATTCATACAGTGAGCGCACCCATGTAGAAGCGAACCAGGTTAAAACGGTGACGCTCACGGCAGGAAACCGGGTCATTCATGCTGAGGTGGCTGCCACCGATGCTGAACGGCAAAAGGGACTGATGTATCGGAATTCGCTTCCTGAAAACAGCGGGATGCTTTTCGTATTCGACCGACCAGCACGTTCTTGCATGTGGATGAAAAACACCCTGCTGCCTCTTTCGGTAGCTTTTATCGATCGTGACGGAATCGTCACCAACATTGAAGAGATGAAACCGTTTACGACGGATTCCCATTGCAGTAACGGATGGATCCGGTATGCACTGGAAATGAATGCCGGCTGGTTTGGCAAAAACGGGCTAAAACCGGGAAGCCGGGTGAAAGGATTACCCCGGTAGTCCGGTTCGTCCGGACTCCTGTGCAGAGCACGTTATATTTACTTTTTTCTTTTGGAAGACGTTGCCGAGGAGGCATCCGACTTGTCTTTTTCTCACTGCTTTTCGACACGGAAGCGGTCCCGCTTTTTCTTTTTCTATACGCATTGTCGTTTCATCCTTTTTTGACAATGCTCAAAATGAGTTCGTTTTATCAATGAATAATGGGACACAGCGTTAAAAAAACATTAATATTGCCTGATAGAAAACCAGCAACTGGCAA
This sequence comes from Oxalobacter sp., assembly GCA_048528425.1. Classification (GTDB taxonomy): domain Bacteria; phylum Pseudomonadota; class Gammaproteobacteria; order Burkholderiales; family Burkholderiaceae_D; genus Oxalobacter. The sequence continues at coordinate 872 of DBGFLV010000288.1, forward strand.
ACGTAGGGGAAGTGGACATATTCCTCACAAGCTTCCATTTTTATCCGACTGTTGCGGTAGCGGGAGAAGAAACGGTTGAGTCTAGTGGCTTGCCTGAAGAGGCCTTTTCGGACGGAAAGATAAACCGGTAGGGCTCTCCATTTTTTGCCCGGTTTTCGCTGATACGTCCCGACGATGAAACTGGAACTGAAAAAAATGTTGAACAGGCCGGGAAAGAACTTTCATCCCGTTCTGAGGCTGATTCTGATTTTTTTACCTGTCGCGCTGCTGATCTGTGGCGGCGGTTATCTGTATTATCTTTCACAGTTACGTTTCATCCATCAACAGAACAAGAAGATGGAACATGAAACGGTTCTGGTCGGAGCCGTGTCGATTAACCGGAGTCTGGAATACGTCTTACAGGATGTGCATGTCCTTTATTCCAACTCGGATTTCAAAAAGATGTTGAATGTACCGGACAAATTCAACATGGAAGACGTCGCGGCGGACTGGATTGCTTTCGCCGAAGCCAAGCAGAATTACCGGAAAATCCGCTGGATTGATGAAAACGGAATTGAACGGTTACGGATCAACTATACCGGCAAGAAAGCGTTTGTCGTCCCCGAAGCCCAGTTACAAAACCGGAGAGAGCGTTATTTTTTCGAGGATACGGATGCCTTGAAAGAAGGCGAAATGTACGTTTCGCCGCTTGATCTGAATATCGAGGAAGACCGTATCGAAGAACCGTTCGCCCCCACGATCCGTTTCGGTATGCCGGTTTTCAACAGCAAGGGCGAGAAAAGAGGGATTCTGCTGTTGAATTACGATGCGGATTCGATGCTCAACCGTTTCGGCCAGTTGACCAGTATGCGCGGCAATGGAGCCTGGCTCGTCAATCGGAACGGTTACTGGCTGAAAGGGCCGGATGCCTCGGATGAATTCGGATTTATGTTCGACAAGCCGGAGTTGAGTATGGGATACCGGTATCCTGCTGCCTGGGAACGGATTAGAAGTGCCGATGAAGGCCAATTTCTTACCCGTGAAGGCTTGTGGTCGTTCAATACGGTGACGCCACTCAAGGCTGGTATCAAGACCAGTACCGGCAGCAGCAAGATTTTTTCAGGCGGCCAGGGCGCCCGTGACGTCAGTGCCTATAAATGGAAAGTGGTTACGCTGTTGCCGCTCAGCGCATACAACGCTGATCTGTTGTACTGGGGCACCAAGGTGATCGGTTTGTCACTGGGATTGCTGGCGCTGTTTTTCCTGGGCGCTTTACTGCTCGTGCGTTTACAGGAAATGCGGAACAAACTGCTGGTGCATCTGGAAGAACTGGTTGAAATCCGGACTGAGGACTTGAACCGGGTCAACGCTGTTTTAACGCAAAGTGAAGCGCGACTGAAAAGCGTATTTGACAATATTCCCGATCTGATCTGGTTGAAAGACAAGGAAGGGGTTTATCTGGCGTGCAATCGGGCTTTTGAGGATTTTTTCGGCCTGCATGAAGATAGTATTATCGGGAAAACGGACGCTGAATGGCACCCGGGCGAGCCGGCCGAGACTTCGCGCGCGGAAGACGTCACCATTATTCAAAAGGATGAACCCATCGTCGTCGAACATTGGGGAACTCACGCACGAACGGGAAAGCGCGTGTTTTTCGACGTGATCAAAGCACCGGTCAGGACGACGAGTGGCCAGTTTATCGGTGTGTTGGGTATTGCGCGGGACATTACGCGGCGCAAGGAAGATGAAGAAAAACTGCAATTGGCGGCACTGGTTTACAAAAATTCCAGTGAAGCCATTTTGATTACCAACGCCAAAAACGAGATCTTGGCGGTCAATCCCGCTTTTGAAAAAATTACGGGTTATTCGGCTGCCGAAATACTGGGCAAAGATCCAAAGGTGTTGAGTTCCGGACGGCAGGACAAGGCT
>DBGFLV010000289.1:0-2994 GCA_048528425.1 Oxalobacter sp.
GGGCAGGACGCCCAATCCCGATGTGCTATGTAATGCCGAAATTAAGTTCAAGGCGTTTCTGGATCACGCTATGCGGTTGGGAGCGGAACAGATCGCAACCGGGCATTACGCGCGCGTTCGTGAAATTGACGGTCGTTTTGAATTGATGAAAGCGTTCGACGACACCAAGGATCAAAGTTACTTTCTCCACCGTTTGAATCAGCGGCAATTGTCGAAAACGATTTTCCCGCTGGGCCAAATCAAAAAAACACAAGTCCGGAAGATCGCCGAAAAAATCGGATTGCCCAATGCGACAAAAAAAGATTCGACGGGCATTTGTTTTATCGGAGAAAGACCGTTCCGCGCATTTCTGAACCGGTATCTCTCGTACGAACCGGGCCCCATCAAAACGCCGGAAGGCCAGGTGATCGGAGAGCACGTCGGACTGAGCTTTTATACCATCGGCCAGCGAAAGGGAATCGGCATTGGCGGTTTGAAAGCATTTAAAAAACTGGATGGAACCAGCGATGCATGGTACGTCGCCCGCAAAGACATACCCGGCAATACCTTATACGTGGTGCAGGGACACAACCATCCGTGGCTATTGTCCCCTTCGCTGAAAGCGGCACAGTCAAGCTGGATTGCCGGCAAGCCACCGGAAGAACACGTCCTGTCCGTCAAGACCCGTTATCGTCAAAAAGATATCCCTTGCCGGCTGGACATCACGGGAGAACAGACCTTTTACACCCGTTTCGACGATCCACAGTGGGCTGTCACGCCGGGGCAGTCTGCCGTGTTTTACCAAGGAGATGTTTGTCTGGGAGGGGGTATCATCGAAAACGACGTTTCGACGATCCCTGACTTTTCCGGACTGGACGCATGACTTTGTCGGGTACGTTTTAATGGTTGTGCCGGTCAGGGGGCATTGCAAAGGCCTTTGTAACGAATGCGCGAAAAAGCGCCCGAATTGGCAGGGTTTTTACACCGGGTCATTTAGGAAAAACGGCAATTCAGCCATGCCGGCGCACCCCCGGCAACAATGTCGGCAAGCAAATCAGCGTCGTCGTGCCAGAAATGGTTCTGTTCCGATGGAGGGGACAAGGCTTTCAAACCAGCGTCAATTTCGTCTTTTTGATGAGTGATCCGTTCCGAACTTTGCCGGATGCGAAGCACTTGCTCTCCAGCCGGATGGACACTTTACGTTTATGTGCTATGGCCTTCAGGCAAGAATCGGTTTTGAAGCATTATCCCGTCCGGATAGTCCACCATAGTGGGGAAATCAGTTCGCATCGTTCCACCCTTCCTCGCCAGACAGGGCACTTTTCCCAATGGATTGTACCGTCGCGCCGAATGGTTGGGTAAAGACAGATCGGTCACTATAAATTCGCACCCGATATTTTTCCATCAATACGATGCGGGTTTTGTGATTACTGGGGCTGGTGGTGATGCTGATCAGTTACAAGGTATCTACCTAGGAGAAAACGCAAAGTTATAGCACTTGAGTGTCGGATAAATGTCAGAGTACCCAAAGAAGAGCGAATTCAGAATCAGAAAATGTTAAACTAGACCATTGCATTGATTAGCTGAAAAAGAATGTCAATCATGGAACTCTCCGCTCTTTCCGCCCTTTCTCCACTGGATGGCCGATACGTCAGGAAAACCGGGGCATTAAGACCCATCCTGTCGGAAGCCGGCTTCATGCGATACCGCGTCAAGGTCGAAATCACCTGGTTGACCGCCTTGTCCAGGGCTGGTCTTGAAGAGATTTCTCCTTTTTCGGATACGACCGATCGTTTTCTCAAATCATTGATAGATGATTTTTCCGTCGGGGACGCCGCGCGTATCAAGGAAATAGAAGCCGTAACGAACCATGATGTCAAAGCCGTCGAATATTGGATAAAGGAATCCGTCGGTCTTGCTTTGCCTCCCGAGTTGTCACGCTTGAATCCCCGGAAAGTGAAAGTGGACCCTGCCGTCACTGACGAGCTGAAGCCGGTTGCGGAATTCATCCATTTTGCCTGTACGTCGGAAGACATCAACAACACGTCGCACGGCATGATGATCAAGGCTGCCAGAGATGAAGTCGTTCTGCCCGCTTTGTATGCCGTGATCGAGCGGTTGAGGGAAATGGCCCACCAGTACGCTTCCCTTTCCATGCTGGCCAGAACGCACGGCCAGACAGCCAGCCCGACAACGCTCGGAAAAGAAATCGCCAACGTCGTTTTCCGGTTGGAAAAAGCCGCGAAGAAAATCGGCGCTGTGCAAATTATGGGCAAGATGAATGGCGCTGTCGGCAACTACAATGCGCACTTTGCCGCCTATCCGGATTTTGACTGGGAAGCTTTTTCGAAAAACGTAGTGGAGAACCATCTCGGGCTTGACTTTAATTCCTATACCATCCAGATCGAACCGCACGACTACATTGCCGAGCTCTTCGATGCCATTGCTCGCGCCAACACGATTTTGATTGATCTGAATCGGGATATCTGGAGTTACATCTCTTTGGGATACTTCAGGCAGACCACCCGTGCAGGCGAGGTTGGTTCCAGCACCATGCCGCACAAGGTCAATCCGATCGACTTCGAAAATTCCGAAGGCAATCTGGGCATGGCCAACGCACTTTTGAAACACATGGCTGAAAAACTGCCGATTTCCCGCTGGCAGCGAGACCTGACCGACTCGACTGTCTTGCGAAACATAGGGGTCGCCCTGGGTTACACCGTGCTCTCATACGACAGTTGTCTTAGAGGACTCGGCAAACTCGAAGTCAACGCCGACCGGATTCAAGACGATCTCGAGGATGCCTGGGAAGTCCTTGCCGAGCCGGTACAGACCGTCATGCGCCGATACGGAATCGACAATCCGTACGAGCAGTTGAAAGCGTTGACACGAGGCAAAGGTATTGAAAAACAGGACTTGCATGAATTTATCCGTCGGCTCGAACTTCCCCAGTCGGCTAAAGACGCGTTATTGAAGATGACGCCGGCAAGTTATACAGGAATTGCTTCAACACTG
>DBGFLV010000290.1:0-6473 GCA_048528425.1 Oxalobacter sp.
CATTCCTATCCTGGAGAGTGTTGGCTGTCATTTTCTGGTAGCTGCGCTGTGAAGTCTTTTCTCGCTGTTTTTCAGATTGTGCCATTTTTGCCCTCACTAATAAATAAAGGATGTTCCACCGATGACGATCAGTAATGTATTAATTCTAACAGTAATATTCAATATAAAAAATTCTGTTTTATAATCCGGATGACTATATAAATTTATCCGCTTCATATCATTACATGATAAAGGTATAAATCTATTCTCCCATACATACCTGAATCCGATTTTCCGCCCTGGCGTTTTTCACAGTCCCACCTGTTTCTTTCAGGAAAATTTTATTGATTGAATACCTTTTTTACACGTTGTCTTCCCGACATTAACGCTTTCTATACCTCATTCCGTCTTTTCTCTTTTTCATTACTCGCCACTTTTCCAACGTCTTCAATTAATATTCGTTCCTGTTTTCAACGACCACCCTGCCGGTCTTATTGACGTGTCCCATTCCTTTTTTCGTTCCCGCTTTTCTCTTCGGACAGCAAAAAGTACCCTTCTGAACCGGCCCTGAGGCCGGACAAAGCAACTCAAGAACGGAATCTTCCTGTATAATTTGCTTCTTTCCGGAAGGGTGGCAGAGTGGTCTAATGCACCGGTCTTGAAAACCGGCGATGTGAAAGCATCCGTGGGTTCGAATCCCACCCCTTCCGCCAGGCATTTTTCCCGATGTGTGCCATTTCCAAGACCATTTCAGCTGTCGTCTTCAGGATTGGCCTGTAGTATCAGACAAGAAACAACATCTGTCAGCTTGTGTTTTAAAAATTTGATGTCGTTGCAAGAAAGAAACACCTGTCATGTGAAAAAGGCAGGTCGAACGCGGTGAAAAATCAGTCCGGCAAAAATAGTTGTTGCAAATCGTTCAGAAAACGTTTGCCCAGATCGGTAGGCCGGATTTCAAGAGGCGAAGACTCGAGCAGTCCCTGTTTTTCAGCCCGGGCAAGCGGAGCGTCGATCGCTGACCACGGCAAACCGGTTCTTTCGGTAAAGAGACTGCGGGGAAAACCGTGGATAAGGCGCAAGGCATTCAGCATGAATTCAAACCCCAAATCGGTAACCGGAACGTCAAACTGCTCTTCCAGCGGGAATCCCTGTCTGGTTTTTTCCATGTAAGTACCGGGATGCCGGATGCGCATTTGCCGGATGACCCTTTGATCGGGCAAAGTAATCTTGGAATGAGCGGCAGCACCCACTCCCAGATAGTCGCCGAACAGCCAGTAATTCTTGTTATGTACGCACTGCCGGTCGGATCGGGCATAAGCGGACACTTCATAATGACGGAAACCGGCGGCGGCCGTCATTCTTTCGATTTCCGCCTGCATGTCGTCAATGACTTCATCATCAGGCAAAACAGGAGGATGCTTGGCAAAATAGGTGTTGGGTTCTATTGTCAATTGATAAAGCGAGAGATGGGCCGGCTCAAAAGACAAAGCAATCGAGATATCTTCTTCCACATGTTTCACCGACTGATCGGGCAAACCATACATCAGATCCAGGTTGACATTGTCGAAATACCGCCGAGCGGTCTCGATTGCAGCTTTGGCTTCATCGACGTCATGAATACGTCCCAACCGGCGTAAATGCGCCACATTGAAACTCTGAACCCCGATAGAGAGCCGGTTGACGCCACTTGCCCGATAAGCCTTGAATTTGCCTGCTTCGAAAGTACCGGGGTTGGCTTCCAGCGTCACCTCGGCTTCGGGCAAAATCGGTAGCAACGCATGGACGAGAGAAAGCAGCTGGTCGATCCCGTCAGCCGAGAGCAAACTGGGTGTTCCACCACCGATGAAAATGCTCGATATTTTCCTTCCTGGTAGCCAAGGCAGCGACAACTCGAGGTCTTTTTTCAAGACGTCGAGATAATCGCTTTCAGGCAAAGTCGCGGTTTTTTCATGCGAATAAAAATCGCAATAAGGGCACTTTCGCACGCACCAGGGAAAGTGAATGTAGAGAGAAAGCGGCGGGAGTACATCGAAACGGGGCCTGCAGGGAAGGGTCGTCCCGATTCCGTACGGAACCGATCGTACCGGGATCACGACAACTTCTCCAACAGTTCTCTCAAAGCCCTTCCTCGATGGGAAAACCGGTTTTTTTCACCGGGCGAGAGTTCGGCAGCCGTTTTGCCGAATTCGGGAATCCAGAAATAAGGATCGTAACCGAAACCGTTTTCACCTCTCGGTCGATCGACCATTTTTCCAAACCATCTTCCCTCTGCAATAACAGGCTGTGGATCGTCTGCCGACCTGACATAAACGAGGACACAATAATAGTTGGCTTTCCTGTCGACAAAAGGGGCCAGATCTGCAATGAGTTTGGCATTGTTCCGGTCATCCGACTTAGGTTCACCGGCATAACGAGCCGACAACACACCCGGCTTGCCTCCCAGCACATCCACACACAAACCGGAGTCATCGGCCAATGCCGGTTGTCCGGTCAGGCGGGAAACGTGGCGCGCCTTGGTCAACGCATTTTCGACAAAGGTAAAATAAGGCTCATCCGCTTCATGGACACGATATTCTGATTGTGGAGTAACGATATAGCCCGCAGGCTCAAGCATTTGCCGAAATTCCCTCAACTTGCCGGGATTTCCCGATGCTAGAATGATGTTTTTTGTCATTTGACCCTGACCGGTCGGTACTAAACGGTTTCTAACCCCAGCACATTTTTTTGCATTCGAATCAGTTCGGAAATGCCTTTTTTCGCCATATCCAGCATTTCGATCAGATTGTCGTGACTGAATGCTCCCCCTTCGGCCGTTCCCTGAATTTCGACGAAATCACCGGCCTCCGTCATCACGACGTTCATGTCGGTGTCGCAACTGCTGTCTTCCTGATAGTCCAGATCGAGCAGCGGTATCCCCTGACTGATCCCCGCTGAAATGGCAGCGACGAAATAGCGAAGCGGTACTTTTTCAATGACGCCTTCTTCTACCATTAATGAAAAAGCGTCATAAGCGGCGATCATGGCCCCACTGATCGAAGCGGTTCGTGTTCCACCATCTGCCTGGATGACGTCGCAATCGAGTTTCAGCGTTCTTTCTCCGAAGGCATTCAAATCGAACGCCGCCCGGATCGACCGACCAATCAGTCGCTGAATCTCCTGAGTTCGTCCTGATTGCCGTCCCCTGGCCGATTCCCGTTCCATCCGGGTGTGAGTCGAACGGGGCAACATTCCGTATTCGGCTGTCAGCCAGCCGCGTCCTCTGCCGCGAAGAAAAGGGGGAACCGATTCGTCGATACTGGCCGTACAGATGACCTGGGTATCGCCAAAAACGGTCAGGACAGAACCTTCCGCATACTTCGTGTAATTACGGATGAATTCAATAGAACGCATGGAATCGAGCGGGCGGCCATTGGCACGGATAATATCGGAACGGGACATAATCAAATTTTACTGTAGTTAACACATGCCCCTAATGATGCCACCGAATGAAAAGATTGAAAACCGCTATTTTGTCGCAAACGATTGCCCTGCTCTTTCAGATTTCCGGACTATTTTTTGTAAAGCAGTCCCAGTGGTTTAAAGAGTCGTTGCATGGCCTGATTGCGAATAAAGGACAAATTGTAGGGATGTTCCGACACGACACAGTCAAACGCTTGTGCAAAAGGCAGTGCCGTTAATTTCTCGGCCATTTTCCCCCACAAAATCAGCACAGGCTTTTTTTCACGATTGATGGGACGTCGGGCCAACGCCTCTAAAACAGTATAGAGAAAAGGTTGCCAGATTTTCGTTTCTCTTGCAGCCGACACATGGGAACGGTAAACCAGTGCGGCATTCAACAGCAAAAAACCGTCTTCCAGCATGGCTTTCTGCATTTCGGGCAGTGTCCGGATAAAAGCGGAGTCTTCTGCGAGTGCCTTGTGCGCTATCGTTTTCATGACAGCGGAACCCGTATTGTCCGCCGCCATTCTCCCGTCAGCCACCAAAAGCATCTTGACGAAATTACGCAGCGACACAGCCCGGTTGACCGGCTTGGACAAACCGTTTTCAGACCACAAATCATAAACGGAGGCATCCATAAAGCAATAACCTGATGCACTCTGCGCCCGGGGATAAGGCCCTTCCCCGACCAGGATGTAACGTACCGCGTCAAGCGGTTGCGAAAAGGCAGCGAAAAGTCGCCCTTGCGTTGGCAAAAATTCGTCCTGGGCCAACTCTTCGAAATATCCGGGTGTTTCGCGCTCAACCGATAAAAGGCCATCCTGCACAATGGCAAGCCAGCTTGGATCAACCCGTTTTAAAGCCTCAGTAATCACTTCAGGCAAAACGCTCATGATTTTATGAATCTCCCTTCTTTGCCGATTGTGTACGAATCCGGTCGATAAGGGCCGCTCCAAACGCCCTTTCCCGTAACAGATGCAACTGATCCCGTGTCTGTGCTGCTTTTTCGAATTCCAGATTTTTGGCGTAATCCTGCATCTGTTTTTCCAGCTTCTTGATTTCGCGGCTCAGTTCTTTTTCCGACATCACTTCATACTGGGCCTGCTCGTCTGCCACGTGCAATTCCTCCAAACTATCCTGAGGATGAAAGACCCCATCAATCAAATCCCTGATTTCCTTCATGATTCCCGACGGAGTGATGTGATGCTGTTCATTATAAGCCAACTGCTTGGCACGGCGCCGTTCCGTCTCTCCAATCGCTTTTTTCATCGAATCAGTCATTGTATCGGCATACAGAATGGCGGCCCCGTTCAAATTACGTGCGGCGCGGCCGATCGTTTGGATCAGGCTGCGTTCCGAACGCAAAAATCCTTCCTTATCGGCATCCAGAATGGCAACCAGCGATACTTCAGGAATATCCAATCCTTCTCTTAACAAATTGATCCCGACTAATACGTCAAACGTTCCCAGACGTAAATCCCGGACAATTTCCACCCGCTCGACCGTATCGATGTCGCTGTGAAGATAACGAACCCGTACACCGTTTTCCGTGAGAAATTCGGTCAACTGTTCCGCCATTCGTTTGGTCAGCGTCGTCACCAGAACCCGTTCGCTTTTTTCAACGCGCAGGCGAATTTCCGAGAGCAAGTCATCGACCTGGGTGCTGGCCGGCCGTACTTCAATTGCCGGATCCACCAGTCCTGTCGGACGCACTAATTGCTCGACAATTTGCGCTGAACGCGTCAATTCGTACTGAGCCGGTGTTGCCGACACGAAAATCGTCTGTCGCATCTTGTTCTCGAACTCGTCAAAACGCAGTGGCCGGTTATCCAGCGCCGACGGCAACCGGAATCCGTAGTCCACCAGATTCGTTTTTCGGGATCGATCGCCGTTATACATGCCGTTCAACTGGCCAATCATCACATGCGATTCATCCAGAAACATCAATGCGTCTGCCGGCAGATAGTCGACCAGCGTCGGGGGTGACTCACCGGCTTTCCGGCCAGTTAAATGACGGGAGTAATTTTCAATTCCCTTCGTAAAACCCAGTTCATGCATCATTTCCAGATCGAAACGGGTTCGCTGTTCGATACGCTGCTCTTCAATGAACTTGCCGTTTTGCCGGAACCATTCCTTGCGTTCGTGTAACTCTTCCTTGATCGTTTCAATCGCCCTTAACACCGTCTCACGCGGCGTGACATAATGCGAACCCGGATAAATAGTGAAACGCGGAATTTTCTGCAATACTTTGCCGGTCAACGGATCAAAAAAATGAAGACTCTCGATTTCGTCGTCAAACAACTCGATCCGGATGGCGTAGTCGGCATTTTCCGCCGGGAAAACGTCAATAGTGTCGCCGCGTACCCGGAAAGTGCCCCGGGCAAAGTCGACATCGTTTCGCGTATACTGCATTTGCACCAGACGCGTAATCACGTCCCGGTGCGCGATCTTGTCGCGTGTCCTCAAGGTGAGGATCATCTGATGATACTCGCTCGGATTACCGATACCGTAAATAGCCGACACCGTCGCCACGATAACGACGTCACGCCGTTCCATCAATGATTTGGTACAGGACAAGCGCATCTGTTCGACGTGTTCGTTGATTGCGGAATCCTTTTCAATGAAAAGATCGCGTTGCGGCACATATGCTTCCGGCTGGTAATAGTCGTAGTAACTGACGAAATACTCGACGGCGTTGTTTGGAAAAAATTCCCGGAACTCGCTATAGAGCTGGGCAGCCAGCGTTTTATTCGGCGCAAAAACGATAGCCGGTCTTCCGAGCCGGGCAATCACATTGGCCATCGTATACGTTTTTCCCGAACCCGTTACCCCCAAAAGCGTCTGGAACGCGAGACCGTCCTCGACCCCTTCTACCAGTTTGTCAATCGCTTCCGGCTGATCCCCCGAAGGAGAAAAAGGCTGATGCAACTCGAAAGGAGAATCCGGAAAAGTAATGATCTTTCCGTTTTCTTTTTTTGAAGAAACAAGCGATAAATGAGACATGAGGTTCGTACCTTTGATAAGATGTCATACATCAGAAAAAGCCAAAAAAATTT
>DBGFLV010000291.1:0-2681 GCA_048528425.1 Oxalobacter sp.
GTGTTCAACAGGACCGCTTGTCGTCACAACGTAATGCTTGGGAATTTTTTTTCGGGGCGACGTGTAGCGGTGAATGAAACAGCCGTCATCGGAAAAAAGCAACAGTCCTGTTGTATCCTGGTCGAGTCTGCCGACACATTGCAGGCCCCTGCGGATAAAAGGGGACGGAAACAGGGAAAAGACGCTCGGATGATGTTGTGGCCGGTGCGAACATTCGTAACCGGCCGGTTTGTGAAGCATCAAGTAGAGATGATCGTGGTATGTCCAGATTTCGTCGTCGACTTGAAACACCAGAGAGTCCGTTTCAAGTGAAATGCCGGGATCGGTACAAATAATCCCGCCGATTCCGATACGTCCGTCAAGGACGAGTTGCCGGCAGAGCTTTCGACTCCCGAAACCCTGGCTTTGAAGCATCTTTTCCAGTGTCACACTCATGGACGCATTGTAAAGGAAATTTCGGGCTCAAACTTGAAAAGCGTTTTTGTGTCATTATATTAGCTAAGAGCAATAAAAAACCCCCCGCAAAGTGCGGGAGGTTTTTGGGGCTTTCGTCCAACCGGGAAATTACACGGACTGGATATTGGAAGCTTGTTTGCCTTTTGGGCCCTGAGTGACTTCAAATTGAACCTTTTGTCCTTCTTTCAAGGTTTTGAAACCACTCATGTTGATAGCGGAGAAGTGAGCGAATAAATCTTCACCTCCATCTTCCGGGGTAATGAAACCGAAGCCTTTAGAATCGTTAAACCACTTGACTGTACCAGTTGCCATAAAAGAGGGTCTTTCTATAAAAACGCATTATACTAATGAAACCATCGGAAAAAATTGAATTTCATCCGAACCAGTCCTTTTCTTTTCTTACGGCTGACAAAAGCTGGACCTTGCCCCTGTCAACAAGTCCATTGTTGGCGTAAAGGTAGGCAAAGTCAAGCAATTTTCCCGAAAAACGGTGGATTCTTGATATATGCTAAAAATTTGATGGTAGCGGTACAACCCCCCGGATCGGGACAAGCTGCACGAACAGACAAAAACACGTATTATCAAATCTGAACTTTGCGCTCGCGCACAAGTAAAAAATCTACACGGTATAAAGTAAACGCGATGGTTACACGGCAGGAAACCGGGGTGCTTCTCGAAGAAGAAACAGCTATTTTGAAGCCGCCTCCGATGTATAAGGTAGTGCTGTTAAACGATGATTTCACCCCTATGGAATTTGTGATTTCCGTTTTACAAGCCTATTTTCACAAAGACCGGGAGGCCGCAACCCGGATCATGTTGAAAGTGCACCATGAAGGAAAGGGAATTTGCGGCGTTTTCCCGAAAGATATCGCCAATACGAAGGTAAAAATGGTATTGAAGCACGCCCGTCAGGAAGGGCATCCGTTGCAATGCACGATGGAGGAAGCATGATTGCGCAAGAATTGGAAGTCAGCCTGCATATGGCCTTTGTGGAGGCACGACAGGCTCGATATGAATTCATTACAGTCGAGCATCTGCTTTTGGCTTTGCTGGACAATCCTTCGGCATCCGAAGTGTTGAAAGCATGCAATGCCGATTTGAGCGAGCTCAGAAAAATGCTCGGTGATTTCATCCGGGATAACACACCGGTCGTTCCGGGAACGGCTGAAGTAGACACGCAACCGACTCTGGGATTTCAGCGCGTTATCCAGCGTGCGATCATGCATGTGCAGTCCGCGTCGAACGGCAAAAAGGAAGTGACCGGAGCCAATGTTTTGGTCGCTATTTTCGGCGAAAAGGATTCACATGCGGTTTATTACCTGCATCAGCAGGGCGTGACGCGTCTGGATGTCGTCAATTTCATTTCACACGGCGTTCGCAAGAACGGACAGCAGGATGTGCCGAAACAGACGGAAGGAGCCGAGGAAATGCAGAGTGAAACAGGCGTGCCCAAGGAATCACCGTTGGATTTGTATACCCAGAATTTGAATCGTGAAGCGGTTGCTGGGAAAATTGATCCCTTAATCGGCCGGGAAGATGAAATCGAACGGCTTATTCAGGTTTTGTGCCGCCGGCGCAAAAACAATCCTCTTTTAGTCGGTGAAGCCGGTGTCGGCAAAACCGCACTTGCCGAAGGGTTGGCATGGCGCATCACCCAAAAAACCGTACCGGAAGTGTTGCAAAAGGCCGTTGTTTACGCGCTGGATATGGGAGCGCTTTTGGCCGGTACGAAATATCGGGGTGATTTCGAACAGCGTTTGAAAGCGGTTTTAAAACAGCTGGACGAAAATCCAGGTTCGATCCTTTTCATAGACGAAATTCATACCATTATCGGGGCGGGTTCCGCTTCGGGCGGTACCCTGGATGCATCTAACCTGTTGAAACCGGCTTTGTCCGGCGGACAGCTGAAATGTATTGGTGCCACGACCTTTGCCGAATTTCGCAATGTGTTTGAAAAGGATCATGCACTGGCGCGGCGTTTCCAGAAAATCGATATCAACGAACCGACGGTCGAACAAACCGTTCAGATATTGCGTGGACTGAAAACTCGTTTTGAAAATCATCACAACGTCAAATATTCCGTCTCCGCGTTAATTACGGCTGCAGAATTGTCGGCCCGTTTCATCAACGACCGGCATTTGCCGGACAAGGCGATCGACGTCATCGACGAGGCCGGTGCAGCTCAGCGCGTGCTGCCGAAGTCGAAACAGAAAAAGACGATCGGC
>DBGFLV010000292.1:0-1610 GCA_048528425.1 Oxalobacter sp.
ATGGAAAAAGACCGATCAACCGCGATACAGAATCCCCTGACCGCCTACTTTAAAGGCAATTTTCCTCCTCAACAACAGCCTTATCCAGGCATACAGGCCGACATGCAGCCTGTTCCGGACTGCGGTGAAAAAAGTTACGTCGGTTCCGGTAAACTGAAAGGCCGGAAAGCATTAGTCACCGGGGGCGATTCCGGTATTGGACGCGCTGCCGCCATCGCTTATGCCCGTGAAGGTGCAGACGTTGCCATCGCCTATCTTCCCGCAGAAGAAAAAGACGCCCAGGACGTGAAAAAACTGATTGAGGAAGCAGGCCAAAAAGCAGTCCTGATCCCGGGCGACCTGAAAGACAAACACTATTGTACTGACCTGGTCGACACGGCAGTCAAACAATTGGGCGGGCTGGACATTATGGCCATGGTGGCCGGTCGGCAAATCGCCAAAAAAAGCATTGAAGAAATCTCGGACGACCAATTGGAAGAAGTCTTCACCATTAACGTCTTTTCTCTTTTCCGAGTTATCAAAGCCGCCCTTCCCCATTTATCTGCTGGAGCCACCATTATTACGACCAGTTCCATTGAAGCCTACCAGCCTAATGGTGAACTGCTTGATTATGCTTCGTCCAAGGGAGCCATTAAGACTTTTTCACAGGCGTTAGCCGAACAGCTCGCTCCTAAAGGAATTCGCGTCAATTCCGTCGCTCCCGGCCCGATCTGGACAGCTCTTCAGGTCAGTGGCGGCCAGTTCCCGGACAAACTGCCGGAGTTCGGTAAAAACACTTATCTCAAACGAGCTGGCGAACCGGCCGAACTTGCCGGAATCTACGTCTATCTCGCTTCGGAAGCCTCCAGTTACGTGACAGCGGAAGTATTCAGCGTCAACGGCGGCTTGCACACTTAAGTCATTTGCCCGAGCAACCCATGAAAAAACCGGATCGATGATCCGGTTTTTTTCGCACTTTCCCGTCCGTTAGTGGATTGAATCCAGTTTCTCAGCCAGTGCCTCTTTGGGAATGGACCCTTCCACCCGCGAGCCGTCGGAAAAGAAAATAGTCGGCGTGGCGCGCACTTGCAATTCACTGCCCAATTCCAAAATTTTGTCATTAGGGAAAGAGCATCCTGCCGGCGCCGATTCCGGACGCTGCTTGTTTAACATCCAGTCGTTCCAGGCTTTGGCGGGGTCGGGAGAACACCAAATGGCATGGGACAAATACATGGAATCGACGGACAAAATATTGTAGGGAAAAATGTAAACCGTGACATTGTCGACACCATCCAGACTTTTTTCGAACTGCTGGCAATAGTGACAGTTGGGATCGGCAAACAGGGCCATGACTCTTTTACCGTCACCTTTGACCATTTTGATGGCCAATTCCTTTGGCAAACCGATTTTTTCCATATCGACCTTCTTTCTTACAATACATTGAACAGGAATTCGAAAACGTCATTCGACTTTTTTCGAAGAGGAAGACATACCGTGACCAGACTAGCGGAGACAGAAAAAACCGGGCTGACATCACACAAAAAGAGTTTGAAAACGCTGATTGAAACAAAAGGACGTACTGCCGTAAACGAGGCAGGGGCGCCCGTCGTTTGCCCTGACTGTCATCACGG
>DBGFLV010000293.1:0-4324 GCA_048528425.1 Oxalobacter sp.
CATATTAATATGTAAAAATAGAAACTCTGACAGGACAAAACGTCGATCCGAACGATACGGTCCGGTGACGACAGCCCGTTTTCTCTCGTATTGAAAAAGAAACGGCCAGGCATGTTGCCCGACCGCTTTTTTGTATGGAAGAACGGTTAGTATTCCGATTTCCAGTCTTTTCCTTTTGCCCAGCGAGACTGCCAATGTTCCAGATAACGGTTCGCGATTGGGGGACTGTTCCAGATGACCACCACATTTTCACTGTTGTGTTTGGCTGCCGACTGACTGTAATTGAAACTGCCTGTTTCAACGTGTTTGCCGTCCACCACAATGTATTTGTCATGATGAATACGGTAAGACGACACGGTTCGAAGCGGAATGTCGGCATTGACCATCAGATTCATCGCGGCCCGGCTGGCTTTGGAGCGGTTTCCCTTTTCGTCGACGACAATTTTTACATCGACTCCCCGTTTTTTGGCAGCAATCAACTTTTTCATGATAGGAGGCGAGGTGAACGCGTAGGCAGCCAGCCGCAGACTTTCGCGGGAGGCATCAATGACTTCCAGAATCAGTTCTTCTGCACGGTCGTCGGGTGAAAACGCACTCTCGATGACAACCTGGGCATGGACTCGGGTAGAAAAAAGAAGGATCAACCCGAACAGAAAAAGGTGACGGATTTTTTTCATTTATTGATCAGATCGAATGGATGGGATCGCCATTATACCCTGACATCGTTGGAAGACGACGTCTCGAGAAAAAGGCTGTTTTACCGGCTGTTTCCTGAAAATCCGCCTACAAGTTGCCATCGTCTGATTTTCGACACGACGGGGAGACGGAAAAAAGGTTTACTATTGCTTGTTTTCGGCGTTCCCGCTCAGCAGTCCTTTTCCTTGCGACCGGTTCCATGAAAACGGTATTGTTTTTTCAGGGAGCAGTTTTGGCAGGGACGCGCTTTTCACTTCCGGCAGGGTGATCGGCCCCATGCTGTTTTACAGGACGCGACTATGAAAAAAGGATTAAATCATCTGCACGTGCACGATAACGTTGAAGTAACCTGGACACATCTTCTCTCCGTTCTGGACACAATGGGCCTGCCTGTTTTTTCAACAATCGACCACAAGGCCAACGCGGCTTCAGCCGGACTCGACATGAAAGAAGCCCGTGTCGTCACTTTCGGTCATCCCGCGGTCGGTACTTTGCTGATGCAACAGGCACCTGAAGCGGCACTGGATTTGCCGCTCAAAATACTGGTTTGGGAAAGTCCGGCCGGAACCCTGTTGTCCTGGAATGATCCGGCCTGGATTGCCGAACGATACGGTGCCGATCCGGAAAGTGACGTAATTGGGAAGATGCGGAAGATGTTTGAAACGATTGCCCAACAAATGGCCCGCCGGCCTTGATGGCGATCCCTGTGTTTTTTCGATGAATCGGCTGCGAATACGGTAATTAATCCGATAAGGTTTTTTCATCAGGCTCCAGCTGTTCCGAAGACGGTCCCGTTTCGGTAAGAGCAGAGTAAAGGGAACGAGAGAGGAGAGCTGTTCCAGGTTTTTCATCGCTCAAAGCATCGGGGTTTCCGGCTGACCTCTTTGACTGAATGGTGTGGAATGGTTTCCCTGACTGTCGAAATGGCGGCGGTACACCAATCTGTGCCGAAACGGTTTGGAGTGAAAAAACGAACAAAGCATTTTTGATGGATTGATGCCTCTCAAGGCGTTTTCTTTTGCCGGCGGGACAATGGTTTTTCGATCACCGTCAACGACCGGGCTTTTTCAAAACGATCATGGACATTCTGGAAAACATCACTGTCGGCGTAACGATTGTGCTGGTCACATCACTGATCGCTTATCTTTACCACATCCGTCAACTGTACGCGACATCACCGGTTCTTTTTCAGAAGGTACCGGACGATGTAAAAAAAGGGATCGCTCAAGTCATCGTTTTCAACCGGGGAAACCAGGTAGAGGAAAACGTGGAAGTGGAACTGGATCCGTCCGTCACTGCCCGTATGGCGGCGGCCAATCTGCCGGGTATTACACTGGACGGTTCGGTTATTCACATCGAACGCATTCACAAAAAACAGGCCGTTAATCTGTTGTTGTGGACGGAGGAAAAAGGGTTCGATTCGTCGAAAATCCTTTCGGTTTCTTCCAACGACACTAACGGAAAAGTGTGTCGTACCGAAAAGGACATTCCGTTCAATTATGGTCTGACTGCGCTGGCAATCGCTGTTTTAATCGGACTGTTTCCGCTTCTTTACTACGGTTATCAACTTGCCCATTATGTGGAACAAAAGATGGATGAGGAAAATATGGAACCGCTTGTCCGTCAGGGCTGGAGCCATCTTGATGCTTACCGTACCTCGGATCTGCGAAAAAGTTACAGCGACCGTGAATTTCCCATCCGTTTATCTGGTGTAAGAAAAAAGAACGATTATGCGAACGGTTCCATTCCGTCGGGACTGAAAGAGGAATGGGACAAGCTGGATGAGAGAAACGACCTTCTTCTCGATTACGAAGTCAACAACAAGACGGCGACCGATTTAGGGGTTTTGGCTTTTAACAAAAACAGGGCGGACGTTCCCTACTATGTCGGTGTCTCTCCGTTGGCACAGGGAACACTGGTTATCCCTGTCCGGCCCGCGCCGGGTTCGGACTCAGCCGACGTCGAATTCGTATTCAGAATGAACGATGAGTGGCTGGATCGTATTGAACATTCCGTTCCTGTACCCCAGCCTGTCGTCTCGCCGGAAAGTACACGCTGACGATGGGTGTACTTTAATTGTTCTCTTCGTGAATGAAAAGAAAACGGTTTCTCTTTTTCTTACGGTCACTTCGGTCTGGTGAAAATGGCTGCGTTGCCGATCACTCTTCCGGCTTTGAGCTGGAAATGACAGTTTGGAAGAAGCCAGTCCGATTGAAAAGAGACTATCGGATTGCTAGGACAAGGACGACAGGAGCGGTTTATATCAGCGTTTTCGACGCCGTTTCATATGTGTCCGGTGTGGCTCCGTTGCTGGCGTGTGGGACCGAAGTGTTCCGACAAACCCGTTTTGGCCTTCGAAGAGACTGGTTTTTCATCATGCCGGATACGTTATAGCGTTATCGACGTCTATACCACCGCAACAGCGTACCGGAAGACGCCGAACCCTGTCTTGATTGTCGCTGTCGGCCCGGTTGCAGACTCCCGAAACGAACACGAAAACAACCTCTGTCGGACAGGGCGATCCATCCGGAACAACGAACAGAAGTGTATGCCGTTTGTTCGACGCGTGGCCGGAACGCAAAAATGCGACGTCAGCAAGCTCGTCGAAAAAAACACTTCCGGGCCTTCCATCCGGTTCAGACAAATTTCAAACCGACACCGCAAATCCGTGACAGGCTGGATGAAAAACACGAAAAACAGGTAATTGACGTTTTGAAGAATGGTCGCGCTAGCAGACGTCCGGGCAGACAGATGAAAAAGCCGCCCGGTTTGCTGGAATCGGTCGAATCCTTCAGGCCCACTGCGTTCGTTGCTTTTTCTGTTCGTTTAAGATCAATACCAGTTCGTTACGCAGCATGTACAGTTTCTCGACGACCTGCCTTGTGTCCAAAGCCGAACCGGTCAGGCCCGCGTTGGTCAGGGTTTCCTCCTTTTTCATCAGCCCGTTGATCGACTGTACCAATGCACTGATACTGACTTCCAGGCCTTCCAGAACCATTGCCTGTTCAGTTGTCATATTCATGTTTCGTTTCTCCGTTTTCACCTTCTTCGGACTGTTCCTCGGCCATGTACCAGATGGCTTCGTTCAAAATCTTTTTCATCAGTGCAAAAACCTCATCCTTGTCGTTTTTCATCAGTGCCACGGCGACTTCGGCGAATTCGCCTTCGGTCGTGCACTGAACAATGTATTCACCGACACTGTCCGCCATTTCACGGCTGGTGACAATCGAGTTCCGGATAATTTCGAAATGAACATTGGTGAGCATTTCCTTCATATTTGGTATCCCATCCTGATCCAGTGAAGTGACGAATTCACTTCGATTTAACACAGTTGAATGATGATATCTTCAACCCAAAGTTACAAATACTACAGCCGGATGTTACAATAATTTACCGGACTCTACAACAACAAGTTGTAGAAAAAGTGAAAAAAAAGCAGAATCGATCGTCCTCCCCATTTCGCTGTCAGATCCCGATTGTCCGATAGTGCCTTCTCATCAGACAGGTGACGGGTTGGTAAAAAGCGGCTTTCCGGATTTATCAGGGAAACCGGACATTTCCGAAACGTCGTTTTTTACCCGGGTTTTCAAAACAAAACTTTGTGCCATGAAACTATTATCAACAAAAT
>DBGFLV010000294.1:0-5748 GCA_048528425.1 Oxalobacter sp.
ACACAGGAAGGCCATTCGATGATTTCTCTCATACAACGGGTCAATTGCGCCGGCGTTACCGTCGACGGACGGGAAATCGGCCGCATCGGCCAGGGACTTCTGGCCCTGGTCTGTGCCGAACGCGGCGATACCGAACAGGAAGCCATTCGGTTGCTTGACCGGCTTTTGACTTACCGGGTATTTGCGGACGAAAACGGCAAAATGAATCGCTCGATCACGGCAATCGGCGGCGAACTGCTGATCGTCCCGCAGTTCACCCTGGCTGCGGACACCCGATCCGGGACGCGCCCTTCGTTTTCACCTGCCGCTTCTGCCGAAACCGGCCGGAAACTGTTTGATTATTTCGTCGAAAACGCAAAAAAGAAACTCGGTACCGTTCAGACCGGTTGTTTTGGCGCCCACATGCAGGTTTTCCTGGTCAATGACGGACCCGTGACCTTCTGGCTGGACACGAAGGCGAAAAAACCGCCTCTAGCTTAATCAAACAGGATGTCAAACCCTGCCGCGTCTGGCAAAATAACGACATCAACCACTGTCACTCAAAGGAGCCCGCATGAAAATCTGGAGCGATTCTTTCAAGGACGGGGAAAAAATTCCGGTATCGCTGGCGTTTTGCAAACCGGACGCTTCCACACACGCCGTCCCATCGGACAATAAAAATCCCCACCTTGCCTGGAGCGACTTGCCCGAAAACACTCGTTCTCTTGTCCTGATCTGCCACGATTACGACGTGCCTTCCAAAGGAGACGATGTCAATCAGGAAGGGAAAACGGTTCCGGCCGACCTGCCGCGTGTTAACTTTTTCCACTGGGTACTGATCGACCTGCCTGCTGACAAAAAAGCCGTTTTCGAGGGCGAATTTTCAACCGGTATCACTCCGAAAGGTAAACACGGACCGGAATCGCTCTACGGCGCCCGGCAAGGCGTCAACGATTACACGGCCTGGTTTGCCGGTGATGCGGAAATGGCGGGGGATTACTATGGCTACGACGGCCCTTGTCCACCCTGGAACGATGCCATTCCCCATCATTACGTGTTCACGCTTTATGCCGTAGATACCGACAAACTACCGGTTTCCGGCCGATTTACCGGACAGGACGTGTTGTCCGCCCTGAAAGGCCACGTTCTGGATCAGGCCAGCATCACGGGCGTGTACAGTCTAAACCCACAAGTCATCCGGTCATGGTGACTCAACCGACGTCGCCTCAATCGACCGACATCCTGATCATCCGGCACGGCCAGACAGACTGGAACCGGTTGAAGCGGCTACAGGGCCACAGCGACGTTCCGTTAAACGACGAAGGCCGACGACAGGCTGCCGTACTCGCTGCGCTTCTGCGCCATGAAGCGCTGGACGCCATTTTTTCCAGCGATCTGGCGCGGGCCTACCAGACTGCGGAAGAAATCGCCCGACTGCATCGTTTGCCCGTACAGCCCGATGCCTCGTTTCGCGAACGGTGTTACGGTGCCTGTGAGGGCATGCCGGTTAAAGACATCGAAAAGACGTATCCGGAAGCGTACAAAGCCTGGTGCGCCGCCGATCCCGACCATTTTTTTCCGGACGGGGAACGCAAAACGGAGAGCCCGCGCCAATTTCACCAGCGTGCCTCGGCGGCAATCCGACGTCTCGCCGCTCGCCATCCGGGAGGAAAAATCGTCCTCGTCACCCATTTCGGCGTCATTGAAACGGCTTACCGACTCGCCCGAGGCATTCCGCTCGGAACCCCGTGCAAGATGCCGGTATTCAACACCGGCATCAATCGCTTCCGCTTGACCGGGAACCATTTCGAACTGATCACATGGGGCGAAGCGTCTCATCTGGAAGAAGCCCGCAAACCGGTCGACTATTACGGACACTTTTAAACGCACATTCACCAGACTGCCTGTTTCTTAGGCAAAACGTCTGATAAAATGGTCTTTTGATTTTCTTTTTTCCATGCAGATCGGTTCGTACACCGTCGACAGCCCGCTTTTCGTTGCACCGATGGCCGGTATTACAGACAGACCTTTCCGCCAGCTTTGCAAAAAACTGGGGGCCGGTTATGCTGTGTCCGAAATGGCCTCAGCCAATCCGTTGTTACGAAACACTCCGAAAAGCCGATACAGAATCATGCAAGAGGGCGAGACCGGACTACGCGTCATCCAGATCGTCGGTTCCGATCCCGGTCTCATGGCGGACAGCGCCCGTTATCACGTCGACTGCGGTGCGCAAATCATCGACATCAACATGGGCTGCCCAGTCAAAAAAGTCTGTAACAACTGGGCCGGTTCGGCGTTATTACGGGACGAAGCTCTGGTGGGTGCCATTTTGGAAGCAATCACCTCTGCCGTTTCCGTCCCCGTCACCCTGAAGTTCCGCACAGGCTGGGATCGTAACTCGATCAACGCACCGAAAATTGCCGAAATAGCGGAATCAGCGGGGATCGCCATGCTGACCCTTCATGGCCGTACCCGGGCAGACGGTTACCAGGGTACAGCGGAGTACGATACGATTGCCGAAGTGAAGTCACGCGTTTCAATTCCGGTCGTCGCTAACGGTGACATCGATTCACCCGAAAAAGCGCAAGCCGTTTTGCGAAAAACCCGGGCAGACGCCGTCATGATCGGACGAGCGGCACTGGGAAGACCGTGGATTTTCAGGGAAATCGATCACTTCCTGAAAACCGGTTCCCTTCCGGCTCCGCCATCCCTGGACGAAATCCGGCAAATCCTTCTGGAACATCTAGACAGTCATTACGCCTTTTACGGCGAGACAGCCGGGGTGCGTATTGCCAGAAAACACATCGGCTGGTACGCCGAAAATCTGCCGGGCGGTGAACACTTGCGCAACAAGGCCAACCGGGCCGACACAGGCGACAAGCAAATAAATGAAGTCAACCACTTCTTTATGTCTCTACTTGAAGGCGGCGAACGGTTACAATACTGAAATATTTAAAAAAACGGACTGACCGGCAGACCGGCAACAGTCTGTTACTGGAAACGCAACATGAGCAAAGAGCACATTCAGGATGTCGTCCTGCAAAGTTTGCAGGCGTATTTCAAGGATCTTGACGGTCAAAAACCGACCGACGTCTACAACATGATCATGTATACGGTTGAAAAGCCGGTTCTGATGGCTGTCATGGCTCATGCCAACAACAACCAGTCCCAGGCAGCTGAAATGCTGGGCATCAATCGCAATACGCTTCGTAAAAAGTTGCTGGAGCACAACCTGTTGTAACGGATTTTTCCTTTCCCTTTTTTGTTAACCGATTGTTTACCATGACTCAATTTGCGCTGATATCCGTCTCCGACAAAACGGGCATTGTCGAATTCGCCAGAGAACTGGCCGCCATGAACGTGACCATTCTTTCGACCGGCGGAACAGCTGAACTGCTACAGAAAAACGGCGTGGCCGTGACCGAAGTGGCCGATTATACGGGATTCCCGGAAATGCTGGACGGCCGGGTCAAAACTTTGCATCCGAAAGTCCACGGCGGCATTCTGGCCAGACGAGACGTGCCGTCCCACCTGGACGCTATCCAGAAACAGGGTATCGACATGATCGACATGGTTGTCGTCAATCTCTATCCCTTCCGTCAAACCGTCGCCCGGGAAGAGTGCAGCCTGGAAGACGCCATCGAAAACATTGACATCGGTGGCCCCGCCATGCTGCGCTCCGCAGCGAAAAACTACCGGGACGTTACCGTGATTTGCGATCCGGCCGACTACGCCGCTGTCGTTACCGAAATGAAAAAACGGCAGGGATCGCTTTCGATAGACACCCGGTTCGAGCTGGCCCGGAAGACCTTTGCCCACACCGCGCAATATGACGGTGACATCGCCAATTATCTCTCGAGCCTGAAAGCCGACAAGAAACATCAGAATCGCCGTGCTTATCCGGAAATACTCACGCT
The DNA here is from genome assembly GCA_048528425.1 of Oxalobacter sp. Taxonomy (GTDB): domain Bacteria; phylum Pseudomonadota; class Gammaproteobacteria; order Burkholderiales; family Burkholderiaceae_D; genus Oxalobacter. The sequence continues at coordinate 3,897 of DBGFLV010000294.1, forward strand.
GCAATTTGAAAAAGTGCAAGACATGCGTTACGGCGAAAACCCGCACCAGTCGGCCGCTTTTTACCGGGAAAAAGCGGTTGCGCCGGGGGCGCTCGCCAGTTACCGGCAACTCCAGGGTAAAGAACTGTCTTATAACAACATCAGCGATGCCGATGCCGCCTGGGAATGCGTCAAGCATTTCGACGAACCGGCCTGTGTCATCATCAAACACGCCAATCCGTGCGGTGTCGCCATCGGAAAAAATCCGCTGGAAGCGTACACGAAAGCCTTGCAAACCGATCCGGAAGCCGCTTTCGGGGGGATCATCGCGTTCAACCGCGAACTGGACGGCCCGGCTGCCGAAGAAGTGGCCAAACTCTTTGTCGAAGTCTTGATCGCCCCTTCTTTTACCGAAGAAGCGAAGAGCTTTTTCAACCGCAAGAAAAACCTGCGTCTTTTGCAAATCGCCCCGGGTAAAAATGTCAATACATTCGACGTGAAGCGTGTCGGCGGCGGTTTGCTCATCCAGTCGCCTGACGTCGTCGACGTCGCGGCAACCGACCTGAAAGTCGTCACGAAAAAACAGCCGACGCCCCAGCAAATGCAAGACATGCTGTTTGCGTCAAAAGTCGTCAAATTCGTCAAGTCCAATGCCATCGTTTTTTGTGGCAACGGTATGGCGCTCGGTATCGGTGCCGGTCAGATGAGCCGGGTCGACGCGGCCCGAACGGCCACGATGAAAGCAAAAAACGCCGGCCTTTCCCTGGCTGGATCGGTCGTGGCTTCCGATGCGTTCATTCCCTTCCGGGACGGACTGGACATCGTCGCCGACGCCGGAGCCACAGCCGTCATCCAGCCGGGCGGTTCCGTACGGGATCCGGAAGTCATTGCGGCCGCTGACGAACACGGTATCGTCATGGTCTTTACCTCGATCCGTCATTTCCGTCACTGATGAACAGGCCGGATTTTCAGGGCGGTTTCATGCACCATCGAAAAGTACCGTCATGAAAATTCTCGGCATTGATCCAGGCTTACGCACGACCGGATTCGGCGTTATCGACAAACAGGGAAACGTTTTGCGCTACATCGCCTCCGGTACGGTGAAAACCCCCTCGGACGCCGGTTTGCCGATCCGATTAAAAACCATTTTCGACGGTCTGGGTGAAGTGATTGATACTTACCACCCGGATTGTGCCGCGATCGAAAAAGTGTTCGTCAACGTCAATCCCCAGTCGACGTTGCTTCTCGGGCAGGCAAGGGGGGCCGCCATCAGCGCACTGGTGGCTTCCGGGCTGACAGTTGTCGAATTTACCGCCTTACAGATCAAGCAGGCCGTCGTCGGACACGGCAAGGCGCAAAAAAAGCAGGTTCAGGACATGGTGCAGCGTCTTTTGAATCTCCCCGGCATACCGGGCAGCGACGCTGCCGACGCGCTGGGTGTCGCGATCTGTCACGCACACGGATTCGACACCATCCGGGCGCTGGAAAAAACGGTCTCCTTGAGCCATCCTAATACCTTTCGCATCAGACGGGGCAGACTTATCCGGTAAGCCGCCCCTTTTGTTCAACCTTTTCAATGAAATCCTATGATCGGTCGCATTCAAGGCATTTTGCTTCAGAAAAATCCGCCCCAGTTATTGGTCGACTGTCAGGGAGTCGGTTACGAGATTGATGTACCGATGAGTACGTATTACCATTTGCCGGCCCTTGGTGAACAAGTCACCCTTTTCACTCATCTGGCTGTTCGGGAAGACGCCCACGTTCTCTACGGCTTCGGCACGCTTGACGAGCGAACCTTGTTTAAGCAACTGATCCGCATTTCCGGTGTCGGTGCGCGCATCGCCCTGGCCTTATTGTCCGGTTTGTCGGTGTC
>DBGFLV010000295.1:0-4363 GCA_048528425.1 Oxalobacter sp.
TTTCTGCGGAAGAACTGATTTTTTCCGGAGAAGCTGAATTCGTCGTGTTGCCGGGTGAACTGGGCGAGCTGGGTATCCTTCCACGCCACGCTCCGCTGATTACCCGCATCAAGCCAGGGGCAGTACGGATCAAAGTAAGCGGTAAGGATGACGAAGAATACGTCTTTGTCGCCGGTGGTGTTCTTGAAGTTCAACCGCATGCCGTGACGGTGCTGGCCGATACCGCCATCCGCGCGAAAGACCTTGATGAAGCTAAAGCCAGCGAAGCGAAGAAACTGGCCGAAGACGCCATATTGAACCGCGAATCCCAGATCGACTACGCCAAGGCCCAGGCAGAAATTGCTATGGCGGTTGCGCAGTTGTCCATGATCAAGAAACTGCGGCGCAAACATTAAGATTTTTCCGTTTCAGCAAAAAAGGCAGCTTGACGCTGCCTTTTTTATCGTCTTCAGTGCGAGCGTATCAAGGTACCGAAGGGCTGCTCGGTCAAGATTTCCAGCAGCAGTGAATGTTCGATACGGCCGTCGATAACGTGAACGGAATTCACGCCCGATTTGGCCGCGTCCAGGGCAGAACTGATTTTCGGCAGCATCCCTCCCGAAATCGTTCCATCGGCAAAGAGATCTTCGATCTCATGGGTGGTCAAGTCGGTTAACAGGTTTTCCTGCTTATCCAGCACACCCGGTGTATTGGTCATCATGATCAGTTTTTCCGCTTTCAGAATCTGGGCGATTTCGCCGGCAACGACATCGGCATTAATGTTATAGGCTTGCCCGTCGTCACTGAAGCCGATCGGAGATATGACGGGAATGAAGGCATCATCCTGTAAAGCCTTGACCACGGCGGGATTAATCGAGGTGATCCGGCCCACATAACCCAGGTCGATGAATTCGCCGGGTTTGTCCTTGTCGGGCATCTGCATTTTCTCGGCGTGGATAAGGCCGCCATCTTTTCCGGTCAAACCGACAGCCTGTCCACCATACTGGTTGATCAGCATGACGATATCTTGCTGGACTTCGCCTCCCAGCACCCATTCGACCACTTCCATCGTTTCTTCGTCCGTAATTCGCATCCCCTGCACGAAAGTGCCGCTTTTACCCACTTTTCTCAAGGCATTGTCGATCTGCGGGCCTCCGCCGTGAACCACGACAGGATTCATTCCTACCAGTTTCAACAACACGACATCACGTGCAAAACCATGTTTCAGTCTTTCTTCTGTCATGGCGTTCCCACCGTACTTGATCACAATGGTTTTTCCATGAAATTGGCGGATGTACGGCAACGCTTCGGCAAGAATTTCTGCCTTGATTTTGGGTTCGAGATTGCTCACAGGATTACCTCACAGCCAGTCCGGATGAGGCCCGGACCAAGTTAAAAAAGAAAACGGGAAATCCACCCGTTTGATGCGAAAAACGTTTACGGCTGCCCATCGGGCTGTCCAAAAACACGTTTGTAAGCCGGGTAAAAACTACAATAAAACCAGACGCTCATGATGAATGAACCGATCCACACAACGATGGCCCCTGCCGTGGTGAACAACGTGACGAAAAACCCCGTCATTACCACTAAAAAGAGACCTATCATAAACCAGCAGAATAGATAGCTGAGAAGCGATCTGAACGCTCTGGCTGCGCCAAAGAAACTGTAAAACAGCGCTTTGCCGACACTCATGTCTTTAAAACCGATCAGGGGTGTCGCAAACCAGGTGGCCATAACAAACGGAACATAAACGATCATGAAGAACCCCAGGGACCAATAAATCAGATTCTGCTGGGAATCACTCAGCTTCTCTATCCCTTCTCCCGTGCGAAAAACGGATGCCAGGTTGACGTCCATCGCCACGACAAAAGCAAGCACAACCAGATAAAACAGGATATAGCAGGCGCCCAACATTAGGAGCCTGAAAAATGTCCTGCCATTGAATCCATTGAATATCTCCTTGAACCAGACCGTCTGATCGGTATCGATTCTGTAGCAAGTGTAGATAAACAGAAAAGTAAAAACGGGTGTCAGCAAGATGATCAAAAAGCGGCCAATAGAGGGAACAAGATCAAGCAGGCCAATGACAATCCCGTAACCCATTAACACAATCATCAGGAAAAAAGGCCTTTTTCTGTAGATGTCCCATCCTTGCGTGATCCACTTCCATCCTGTCGAAAAAGTCAACTTATCCATAAATCAGTTCCGGAACAGATTGTAAAATGCGCAAGCGCAAGATTCGTTCGAAATGGCGGGGATCATGCGGTGTCAACATTTTGGCCTCGCGAGGCCGGTAATAATCGTAAAGCCGCGACAGCCAGAAGCGCAACGCCGCTCCTCTCAACACCGCTTTCCAGGCTTCGCATTCAGGAAGCGTAAAAGGGCGGACGGCATGATAGGCGTCCAAAAAAGCACGGACACGCAAGTCATCCAGCTCGCCCGTATCCAGATCAATACACCAGTCATTGACAGCGACAGCCACGTCGAAAAGCCAGACGTCGCAACCGGCAAAGTAAAAGTCGAAAAAGCCGGACAATTGCTCTCCCGTGAACATGACGTTATTGCGGAAAAGATCGGCATGAATAGGACCACGAAACAGTTTTCCGTAAAGGGATGAATTCGCAAAGGCTTCCTGAAAACGCATTTCGTTTTGTAAAAAAAGCGATGTCTTGCTGTCCAGATAACCCTGTACCAGCGGGACGGTTTCCCGCCACCATTCAATTCCCCGGAGATTAGGCTGTTTCAGGGGATAGTCGCTTCCGGCCAGATGCATTTTTGCCATCATGTCACCGACTTCGGCACAGTGGACAGGACCGGGGCTAACCGGCCATTCCCCTTCGAGCTTCGTCACCAGACACGCCGGTTTTCCGCAAAGCGTATGAAGGATTCTTCCTTTCCCATCGGGAACGGGTGCAGCGACCTTGATGCCTTTTCCGGCCAGATGTTGCATCAAATTCAAATAAAAAGGCAGCTCATCAAAAGAAAGCTTTTCAAAAAGCGTCAGGACGTAGTCGCCTTTTTCCGTATTTACGAAAAAATTGCTGTTTTCAATGCCTGAACTGATTCCTTCGATACGGTGTACCTTGCCTAAAGAAAAAGAGGCTATCCAGGGAGTCAGATCCTGCAAACTGACCGGTGTAAAAACTGCCATGAGAGATCAGATGTCAAACGATAAATTCGGAAGGCCAAACGGTCATTTCATCGAAGGGGGCGGCAAGGCCGGAGCGTTCAATGGCTCATCTGAAACCGTTTCTTTCTCGTCCTGCTTGGGTTCGCCGATGTCGAACTCGTGCACCCGCCACAACGCCGGTCTCACTTCCGTGCTTTCAAAAGAACCGGGAACGCCATTGGGGCCGTTCGGAAAGAGATAATACGTACTGGGGCCACTTTTGACCTTAATTTCTTCCACGATGCCGCCTTCCCGCTTTTCGGTAATTTCACCGGTCATGTCGGGTTTGCGAATGGTAATGGCCGGTTGGTCAACTTCGTCGATAATTTCCAGCTCTTCCACCCGGGTTGACTGTTGCACCTCCTGTCCCACAGCTAAAGACGTAACCGCCAAGGCGGCCAACGCTACGGTTTTTCTGATGTGAAAAAATGATCGCATGGTGGTGGCATCAATAAAATGAATGGATAAGCTATTGTAACAAACGGAGGTGCATTACAGGTAAAGCATTTTTTGCCTTTCTTCCTCGGACGGCCCGATCGAGCGTTTTTCGTAAAACGAGAAAATCGCTTCGAGAATTTTGTCTGTCTCGTCGATAATCTGCATCAATTCGATATCGTCGGAATGAAGCATGCCTTCAGCCAGAAGGGATTGATGCATCCAGTCAATAAAACCCGACCAAAACTGGCTCCCTACCAGAATAACAGGAATGCGGCGCGATTTTTTCGTCTGGATCAACGTCAGAACTTCGCTCATTTCGTCCAGAGTACCGAAGCCACCCGGAAACAGCACAAATGCATCGGCATATTTGACAAAGGCCACTTTTCGGGCAAAAAAGTGTCTGAAGTTCAGTGAAACGTTCTGCCAACGATTGGGTGCCTGCTCCTCCGGCAATTCGATATTTAACCCGACCGAAAGCGACTTGCCCTCATAAGCGCCCCGGTTGGCGGCCGCCATGATGCCCGGGCCTCCGCCTGATATGACGGCGAAACCGGCATCTGAAAGGCGCCGCGCCAATTCCATACACTGGATATAATAAGGATTGTCCGGATGAACACGGGCGGAACCGAAGATCGTGACGGCAGGATTTATTTCGGAGAGGCGTTCTGTCGACTCGATAAATTCTGACATAATGGAAAACATGCTCCACGATTCTCGGGCTTTCAAAATCGTTGCATACTTGACGTCCGTTATTTCATGCAGTTTCTGCACATTTTT
>DBGFLV010000296.1:0-2465 GCA_048528425.1 Oxalobacter sp.
GCTTGATTTTACCGGAATCGGGAGTCTGTAGAACAGGCTGATTTCGTCAAGGCAGGCTGTATCGACACGGTTACGGTAGACAGACGGTTTAAGAGACACGTGAGAAAGCCGGTCAGGGCCGGGTAAGCCCGAACCGGGGCGAAAAACCGGTCTTTCCGGTTCCGTGAAGGCGTTTTGGCGGAAGAGGGATAAGGGAGGCTGGTTTCACCGCTTGAGACCGGTCGACCGGGGTTTGGTGTAACATCAATCTGTCAGACGGCAGACGTGCCGTTTTGGGGTGTGAAGACAAATTTTCCGTTTTCAAGTGGGTGAATCCGGTTTAAGGTATGCCGTTTTCAAAGGGACGGTAAGGTGGAGTGACGATGGCTTCTTATTTGATGTTGCACGGTCAGCGTTTTTCTGTGACGGCTTTTTCGGCCGCGACGGGAATCGTGAATGCCGCTGACAGTCAGCATGAAACCCGGCTTTTTTACCTGGAAAAGGGGTTTGCCGTGGTGGAAGACGAGCGGGGTTACTGGACGGTTTCGCCGGGTGAAATGGCGTGGTTGCCGCCTTACCTCCATTATGATGTCGGGGAATACGGAAACGTGGCTGGCTGGAGCATGTCGTTGTCGCCGCTTTTGTGCAACGGTACGCCGGAATGGCCCTGTGCCCTGCAGCCTTCCGGTTTCATCCCGCTGGTTCTCGAGCGGACAGTCCATTGGCAGCAGGACGGGATTGACGGTGTCTATCAGCCGCTTTCGGCCCGTCAGGAACGGCTTTTGCAGGTTTTTCTGGATGAATTGAACGCCAGTATCCCGGTGCCCGGTCGACTGACCCTGCCCAAAGACAAACGGTTGAATTTCATGGCCAGACAATTGCTGGCCCGGTCGGGCGAGCGGAAAAATCTGGAAGACTGGGTGGAGAGCACGCGGATGAGTTCCCGCAGTATCAGCCGTCATTTTTCCCGGGAAACGGGGATGTCTTTCGCGCAATGGCGTCAGGGAGCAAGCCTGTTGATCGCCCGGAAATGGCTGGCGCAGGGAAAAAGTGTCCAGGCCGTTTCAAAGGGGGTCGGTTATGAAAACGTCAGTACATTCATCGCTTCCTTTAAAAAAGCGTTCGGCCGGACACCGGCCCAGTTCCGGCAACTTTTTCTCTGATACGCCGGAGGCGAGCGGACGGGCTTTTGTCCGGAAAAGGATGGAATCGGCAGGAATGCAGCCGGGTCTTTGACAATGGCGACGTACGCCTGTCCCACCGGCAGGAAGATATTGGGAAGGAGAAAGGACATGAACGAAAGGCAGGATTCCCGGGTGAAGGCGGTTTTTTTCGACGTCGACGGAACATTGATCAGTTTCCACACCCATACGATGCCTGAATCGACTGAGAAGGCGCTTTTTGCACTGCGCGAAAAGGGCATCCGCCTGTATGTGGCGACCGGCCGTTCAAAAATGATGATGCCGTTTATGGATCGGTACTTTTCTTTCGACGCTTATCTGACGTTGAACGGTCAGTACTGTTACAACCGTTCCGGCGTGATCCGCAAAAAGACCATTTCTGCCGACGATATTGTCCGTTTGAAAGAACGGATTGAAAACCGGCCGTTTCCCTGCCTTTTCGTTGAAGAGCACCGGATGTTTCTGAACCGAGCGGACGAAACGGTCAAGCGGCTTTGTGCCCTGATTGACCAGCCAATGCCGGAAATCTGTGGATTGGACTGTGTGAACGAGAACGATGTTCTCCAGTTCGTGCCTTTTCTGAAGGCCGGGGAAGAAACGTTTCTGGTCGACGCCCTTGAAAACGTTGAAATCACGCGTTCGGTTCCTTTTTGTTTCGACGTGCTGCCCGCGGGCGGCGGGAAGCAGGCCGGTATGGAAGCCGTGTTACGGCAGGAAGGTATCGCTCCCCATGAAACGATGGCGTTTGGTGACGGTTTGAATGACGTCTCGATGTTGGCACGGGCCGGAATCGGGGTGGCGATGGGCAACGCAGGAGCGGCAGTGAGGGAAAAGGCCGATTATGTGACTGGCACTGTCGACGAAGGGGGTGTTGCCGCCGCGTTGCGTCATTTCGGCGTTCTGGATTGACGAGGGGCCCATTGGCAGTACTCGCAGGTTTCGCTGTCGGCAGGGGAGCGGCCTCGGAAGAGAAAACCGGTTGGGGCGATCGCCGGAAAAGGCGGGAACCGGACAGGACGGGTTGGCCGATTCGTCCGGAAAAACCGGCAGATCCCGCACCGCGAACCAACGTCCGGTAAGGAGCCGGTGTGAGTCGGGAAGTGTCGGCCCGACGGGAAAAGGAGCGTATCGGAAAACCGTTTCTGCGTCCCGGGGGAACGGGAAAGGCCACGTTCCCTCGCGCTTCAGTTACTGCTTCCGGTCGGGAAATTTGCTCTCGCAATCAGGGACTTGCAAGCCGGACATTTGGGATTTCCCGATTTTTGTGTTAAAAAGCAAAGCGAGAAGCGAAAGCATTTATAATGC
>DBGFLV010000297.1:0-13165 GCA_048528425.1 Oxalobacter sp.
CCAGACAACCGGCACGCCCAGCGGTTCCATCCAGTCCGCCAGACGTTGGTAATGCTGTTCGGCCAAGATTTCCGTCGGTGCCATCATAGCGGCTTGGAAACCGTTGTCGATCGCTGCCAGAGCGGTCATGGCGGCCACTACTGTCTTGCCGCTTCCCACGTCGCCTTGCAACAACCGTTGCATCGGAAACGGCTTCGTCAAATCCTGTTGTATTTCGGCAATCACTTGACGCTGCGAAGCCGTCAAGGAAAAAGGAAGCTTTTCAGCAAAGCGCCGGGTCAGTTCTCCGGCCGGGGAAAACGCATGAGCTGTTTGGCGGCGTCTGCCAAGATGAGCCCGTCTCATCGACAATTGCTGTGCCAGTAACTCGTCGAACTTCATCCGTTGCCAGGCCGGATGAGTACGATTTGACAACACACTTTCGTCGACATCGGCTGGAGGATGGTGCAAAAAATGCACCGCTTCGGAAAACGACGGTAATTTCAGCGTAGATAACAACTCGTCGGGTAATGTATCGGATAAATCCAGCCGGGCCAGCGCGGCACAGATTTCCTTGCGCAGATAAGATTGGGAAATGCCTTCGCTTGTCGGATAAACCGGTGTCAAGGCTGTCGGTAACGGAGTGTTCTCCTTCACGATCTGATAGGCAGGATGCACGATTTCGATACCATGATAGCCTTGCCTGAGCTCGCCCCGTGCACGAACCCGTTTTCCTGTCGACAACTGCTTGACCTGGCTGCCGTAAAAATGAAGAAACCGCAAAGCAAGCTGACCGACGCCATCGGATACAAAAACAACCCATTGCCGACGCGGCTGATACTGCACTTCGGACGCAACGATTTCGCCTTCGATCTGGACGTGTCCCATCCGGCGAAACAACGCTTCCGAGATACTTGTCAATTTTGTTTCATCTTCATAGCGTAACGGCAAATGAAGAACCAGCTCCATATCCGTTCTGATACCGAGACGCTCCAGTTTATTCATGATCGGGCAAAGCGTGATAGCGTAAAATAGAACTGACCTGCGTGAGCCGAAAACCGCTTTCAACGAGATCGTAGACAGTATTATCTCAAACTTTTACGCTGTCACCCTAAACAGCGGTCATCCATGCCGGTTATATGCCAACAAATCATTTATCTTAATGCAAAAAGCGATATTTTTATGAAACTGGCACGTCGCAGTGGCATCCTTTTACATCCGACCTCGTTGCCCGGTCCCTACGGTTCCGGCGATTTCGGGACCGAAGCCTTTTATTTTGTGGACTGGCTCTCATCGGCACGCCAGTCTTTATGGCAAATGCTGCCGTTAGGCGATATCGGGATGGGCAATTCGCCTTACATGAGTCCCTCGGCTTTTGCCGGGAACGTTCTTTTGATCAGCCTGGACACCCTGCAGGAAGCTGGCTGGCTTGAAAAAGACGAACTGAGTCCCGACATAGCCTTTGAATCCGGTCGGGTCAACTTTCCGGCTGTCATGGCGTTTCGTCTGTCCCGCCTCAGAAAGGCCTGTGATCGCTTCTTTAGCCGGGCAAACAGCGAAACCCGGCTTGCTTTTAATCGTTTCTGCCAAAAGGCTCAGCATTGGCTTGACTCCTATGCCCAGTTCCGTACCTTAAGCGACATTTACGGAACCGTCTGGCAACAATGGCCCGAACCGCTGGCCCGCCGCCATCCGGAAGCGATCGAGGCAATGGTCTTACGCCACCCTAACGACATTCGTTTCTGGAAATTCTGCCAGTGGTGCTTTGACGAACAATGGTCGACATTGCGCGCTTACGCCCATTCGAAAGGTATCGACGTCATCGGGGACGTACCGATCTTCGTTTCGTTAAACAGTGCCGATGTATGGGCCCATCCGCAACTGTTCGACCTGGATAGCTCAGGTTATCCCCGGGCTGTCGCCGGTGTGCCGCCCGACCGGTTCAGCGACAACGGACAGCATTGGGGAAATCCGCTTTACAACTGGGAAACGCACAAAGCCAGCGATTACGCCTGGTGGACGGCACGCATGAAACAGATGACGGCGTGGTACGACTACGTCCGACTCGACCATTTTCGGGGATTTCAGGCATATTGGGCAATCCCGGCAGACAGTACAAGTCCGTCGGAAGGCCACTGGCTGCCCGGCCCGGGAAACGCACTTTTCGACGCGTTGACGAACGCGTTTGGCCCTCTTCGTTTCATTGCCGAAGACCTCGGTATTATTACACCGGAAGTCATCGAATTGCGGGAACGGTACGCGCTGCCGGGCATGCGTATCCTGCAATTCGCTTTCGACCACAACCCGGCCAATCCCTATCTACCGCATCACTACACCCGCGACACAGTCGTCTACACCGGTACGCATGACAACGATACCATCAGAGGATGGTGGTACACCTTGCCGGAACGGGATCGCGATTACGCGCGCCGCTACATGAGTGTCAGTGGAGAATGGATATCGTGGGATCTGATTCGAACAGCATGGGCATCGGTTGCGGCCTTTGCCCTGACTCCCTATCAGGACATTTTGGGACTGGACACTTCAAGCCGAATGAACCGCCCCGGTGAGAAGACAGGTTCGTGGGAATGGCGTTTTACCTGGGAGCAGGTCGCGTCCTGGTACTCGACCTATCTGGCTGAAATGACCGAAATATACGGCCGGACTTAATTCTGGCCTCAAACACGCTATACTGGCGATTTTTCGTCTTTTTCCGTTTTGGCGGTTTATTCTATCCATAGCCTGGCTAACATGTACACCCTTTCCGATTTCGATTATGAACTTCCGGAAGAACTGATCGCCCAATTTCCGTTGGAACAGCGCAGCGCTTCCCGGCTTTTGCGTCTTGAAGGAGACAAACTGACCGATTCCCGCTTTTATCAATTGACCGACTGTCTGGAAGAGGGAGATTTGCTGGTTTTCAACAATACTAAAGTGTTGAAAGCCCGTTTTTTCGGGACCAAAAGCACCGGCGGCAAAATTGAAATCCTGATCGAACGTATTCTTGATCATCAAACGGCACTGGCTAAAATAAGAGCGTCCAAATCTCCCCGCGAAAACAGTACTGTCCGTATCGGTGACGAACTGGAGGTCACGGTGCTGGGAAGAGAAGGCGAATTTTACAAACTGGGTTTTCCAGCCGATGTTTTCACTCTGCTTGACCGATACGGCCACTTACCGCTTCCACCCTACATCGAGCGAGCGGCCGACGCCTTTGACGAGCGACGCTACCAAACGGTCTTTGCCCAGGAACCGGGAGCGGTTGCCGCACCCACCGCCGGTTTGCACTTCGACGACGAACTGCTGGAAAAACTCCGGCAAAAAGGTGTCCGGTTTGCCTACCTGACCCTTCACGTCGGTGCCGGGACTTTTCAGCCGGTCAGAAGCGAAAATCTGACGGAACACACCATGCATACGGAGTGGTACACCATTCCGCAAGAAACTGTCGACGCCGTGAGAACAACACGCGACAACCGGAAAAAAATTGTCGCTGTCGGCACGACCAGTCTTCGCGCGCTGGAATCGGCTTCGCAAACGGGACAACTGGTTTCGGGCAGTAATGAAACGTCGTTGTTCATTACGCCGGGTTACCGGTTCAACACAGTCGATCGTCTGATTACCAATTTCCACTTACCGAAATCGACTCTTTTAATGCTGGTCTCTGCTTTTGCCGGTTACGAACGAATCCGGCAAGCTTATGCCCATGCGGTTTCCGAACGTTACCGTTTTTTCAGTTACGGAGACGCCATGCTGTTGGAACGCTGTCCCGGTCCCGCTTTTTGACTTTCTGATCCCATGCTTGAATTCGAACTTTTAAACACGGACGGTCGCGCCAGAAGAGGGCGTTTGAAATTGGCCCACGGCACAATCGAAACCCCCATTTTCATGCCGGTCGGTACCTATGGCGCAGTGAAAGCGATGTCACCCGCTCATTTGACTGACATTGAAGCGCAGATTATTTTGGGGAACACTTTTCACCTCTGGCTCCGACCCGGTCTGGACACCATCCGTACGTTCGGCGGGTTGCACCGGTTCATCGGATGGGATCGCCCGATCCTGACCGATTCCGGTGGATTCCAGGTTTTTTCTCTGGGTGCTATGCGCAAGATCAGCGAAGAAGGAGTCAGATTCGCGTCCCCCATAGACGGCAGTCGGCTTTTTCTTTCACCGGAAATCTCCATGCAGATCCAGCATGTACTGAATTCAGACATTGTCATGCAATTCGACGAGTGCACCCCTTACCTGATCAACGACCGACCGGCCACTCGGGACGAGGCAGCCCGATCCATGCGATTGTCGTTGCGCTGGGCACAACGCTCCAAAGACGAATTCGAGAAAAACGAAAACGCCAATGCCCTCTTCGGCATCGTGCAGGGGGGTATGTTCACGGAACTACGGGATGAATCGCTGGACACACTCACTCACATCGGCTTCCACGGTATTGCCATCGGCGGCCTGTCGGTCGGTGAACCCAAGGAAGAAATGTTTCGTGTCCTGCAACACGTCGGAAACCGTCTGCCGAGCCACCTTCCTCATTATCTGATGGGCGTGGGGACGCCCGAAGACCTGGTAGCGGGTGTGGCCAATGGAATCGACATGTTTGATTGCGTCATGCCCACCCGCAACGCCAGAAACGGCTGGCTTTTCACCCGCTTCGGCGACATCCGTATCCGTAACGCCCGCTATAAAAACGACCCGCTTCCACTAGACGAGACGTGTCAATGCTATACCTGCCGTCATTTTTCACGTGCCTATCTGCATCACCTGAACCGGGCAGGCGAAATGCTGGGTGCGCAATTATGCACCCTTCACAACCTGCATTATTACCTGCAACTGATGAGTTCCATACGTGGCGCTGTCGAAACAAACCGTTTCGACGCGTTTACTGCACAGTTTCATGCGGAACGACAAAAAGGAATCTGAACAATGTTTCTACCATACACACGTGACGGTATATCGCTTTCCTGAAAAGAGGAACGCTGTTTCCGTCACGGCCTTATCGGGTCAACCGATTCGCTGCCTGTTATCCACACAAAACGCATAAATGCATGAAAACACGGCACATGGTGCTAGAATTCTGTGTTAAACGAAATTCCGACCTGGAGAACACATGTTTATTACCAACGCTTACGCCCAATCCGCCGCTTCAGGATTCAGCCTGGACAGTATCGGAAGCTTTATCCCGATCCTGCTCATGTTCGTTATCCTGTACTTTCTCATGATACGGCCCCAGCAGAAAAAACAGAAAGAACAACGCGAAATGATCAATGCGCTGTCGACAGGGGACGAAGTCATGACCTCCGGCGGCATTGTCGGCAAAATCGTCAAAGTTTCCGAAAACTTCGTAACATTACAGGTTTCGGAAGGAACGGAAATCGTCATTCAAAAGGGATCCATCGTTTCCCTGCTGCCAAACGGTACCATCGAAACGCTTTAAGCCGACCCCATGTTGTGGCCATCCTCTGACACGCCGTCAGGCAATGCATTCCAGCGCTGAATCATCATGAACCGTTACCCACTTTGGAAATACCTTGTTATTGTCGTCGCCATTGTTTTTGGCGTCATTTACACTTTGCCGAATTTCTTCGGGGAGTCGCCGGCTGTCCAGATCAGCAGCGTACGTTCCACCGTTAAAGTCGACACGCAAATGATGGATCAGGTAGAACGCATCCTGAAAGAAAACAACGTACCGACCGATGGCGTGTTTTTCGATGCCGGTGGCATGCATTCCACCGTCAAGGTCCGCTTCGCCCAGACTGAGACCCAGTTCAAGGCCAAGGAAGTTCTGGAAAGCAAACTGAACCCCGATCCGGCCGATCCGACCTACAGTATTGCGTTTAACCTGTTGCCCAACACACCACAATGGTTGCAAAGCCTGCATGCGTTGCCGATGTATTTGGGGCTTGACTTGCGAGGTGGCGTTCATTTCCTGATGCAAGTCGACGTCAACGCTGCCATCAATTCGCGGGTGCAGGGATTGCAGACTTCGATACGCAATCTTCTGCGAGAAAACGGTATCCGTTATTCCGGACTGACCCGCGTACGCGACACGATTGAAATGCAGTTTGCCGATGCGTCCGTCCGGGAGCGGGCCGAAAAACTGCTCAAAAGCCAGCTGTCGGACATTTCCCTTCAGGAAGGAATCGGAGAAGGCAACAAACTGGTCATCTCTTTAAGCCCGGAAGCCGTCAAACAGGTCAAGGAAAACAGCGTCAAGCAAAATATCGCGACCCTGTCCAAACGGGTCAATGAACTGGGTGTTAACGAACCGGTCATCCAGCAGCAGGGGGCCGACCGGATCGTTGTCCAGCTGCCCGGCGTCCAGGACGTTTCGCGCGCCAAGGACATTATCGGCCGGACAGCTACGCTGGAAGTGCGAATGGTGGATGAATCCATCACGCGTGGTACCGAAGAAAGCGTTGCGGTGCCGCTCGGTTCGGAAATCTTCAGACAGGGCAAGGGAACCCCGGTCATTCTTTACAAAGAACCCGTTTTGACTGGCGAGTCCATCTCCAATGCATCTGCCAGTTTCGACCAATACCAGCAACCGGCCGTCAGCATTGACCTAAACGGCGACGGCGGTCGGAAGATGCGCCAGGCCACCCGAGGCAAGATCGGCAAGCTCATGGCGATTGTTCTCTTTGAAAAAGGAAAAGGCGAAGTTTTGACGGTCGCCTCGATCCGTGACGAATTGGGTTCGAAGTTCCAGATAACCGGCATGAACAGTCCTGAAGCGGCGACCGATCTGGCCTTGTTGCTCCGTGCCGGGTCACTGGCGGCACCGATGCAGATCATCGAAGAACGCACCATCGGGCCACAACTGGGCGCTGAAAACATTACGAAGGGCTTTCTTTCGACCCTGTACGGCTTCGCTGCCGTTTCACTGTTCATGATTCTGTACTATTTGGTATTCGGTTTCTTCAGCGTGATTGCCTTGTCAGTCAACGTGTTACTTTTGATCGCCATCTTGTCCCTGATGCAGGTCACCCTGACGCTACCGGGTATCGCCGCCATCGCTTTGGCCCTTGGCATGGCGATCGACTCGAACGTACTGATCAACGAACGTATCCGTGAAGAACTGCGAAATCACAGCAGCCCCCAATCAGCGATTGCCAACGGTTTCAGCCATGCCTGGTCAACCATTCTGGATTCCAACGTCTCGACCCTGATCGCTGGTCTGGCTCTTCTGATCTTCGGATCAGGACCGGTACGAGGCTTTGCCGTCGTCCACGTCATCGGTATTTTGACCTCGCTGTTTTCTTCCGTATTCGTTTCAAGAGGACTGGCTAATCTCTGGTATGGCAGAAGGAAGAAACTGACTTCCCTGTCGATCGGACAAATATGGAGACCGGACGACAACGCCGGCGTAAAACAGTAAAAACCGCTTTATTGACAGACAAAAACAGGATCCTTCATGGAATTCTTTCGAATTAAAAAAGATATTCCCTTCATGCGCCATGCGCTGATTTTCAATATCATTTCACTGATCACTTTTCTTGCTGCCGTTTTCTTTTTGTGGCACAAGGGATTGCATCTTTCCGTCGAATTCACGGGCGGTACCGTTATGGAAGTCTCATACCAGAACGCGGCCGACCTGGACAACATCCGCAGTACCATTCGGGAACTCGGATTCGGCGATGATTTTCAGGTTCAGAATTTCGGGCGTGCACAGGACGTCATGATCAATCTTCCCATCCAGAAAGACTTGACTTCCGCCCAGCAAAGCGAAAAAGTCATGAACGCTCTGCTGGAAAAAAACCCGGATGTGCACTTGCAGCGTGTCGAATTCGTCGGCCCCCAAGTCGGTGACGAACTGACGCACAACGGACTGCTGGCCCTCGGTATGGTCGTGATCGGAATCGTCATTTATCTGGCGTTCCGGTTTGAATGGAAGTACGCCATTTCAGCCATTATCGCCAACTTGCACGATATCGTCATCATCCTGGGCTTTTTCGCTTTCTTTGAATGGGAATTTTCCCTGTCGGTACTGGCCGCGGTACTGGCCATTTTAGGCTATTCGGTCAACGAATCTGTCATCATTTTCGATCGTATCCGAGAGAACTTCCGCAAAATGCGCAAGGCTTCTGTGATGGAAATCGTCAATCACGCCATTACCAGTACTATTTCCAGAACGATCATCACACATGGTTCAACCCAGATCATGGTACTGTCCATGCTGATTTTCGGCGGCCCGACACTGCACAATTTCGCGCTTGCCCTTACCATCGGTATCTGCTTTGGCATTTATTCGTCTGTCTTCGTGGCAGCGGCTATCGCCATGTGGCTCGGCATCAAGCGTGAAGACTTGGTCAAACCGGTCAAGGAAAGAGGCAATACGGATGGTGCCGTGGTTTGAATCAAAGTCATTCTGTTGTAAATTCTCGATTTTAGAGTCTGTTTTTATCCGGAGAATCTGATGTATCAACACATTCAAGTGCCCCAGTCCGGTGAAAAAATCACGGTCAATCCGGATTTTTCGCTGAACGTTCCCGACCATCCCGTCATCCCGTTTATCGAGGGTGACGGCATTGGACAGGATGTCACGCCCGTCATGCGCAAAGTGATCGACGCCGCTGTGGAAAAAGCTTATGGCGGCAAGCGGAAAATTGCCTGGATGGAAGTGTACGCCGGAGAAAAATCGCTGAAAATCTATGGTCATAATGCGTGGCTCCCGGAAGAAACGCTTGACGCTCTGAAAGAATTCGTCATTTCCATTAAAGGGCCGCTCACCACCCCGATCGGTGGGGGTATTCGCTCCTTAAACGTAGCCATGCGGCAACGGCTTGATCTTTACGTCTGTTTGCGTCCAGTCCGTTATTTCCGGGGCGTGCCTTCACCGCTGCGCGAACCCGAAAAAACCGACATGGTCATCTTCCGGGAAAACACGGAAGACATTTACGCCGGTATCGAATGGCCGGAAGGCTCGCCGGAAGCGAAAAAAGTCATTGACTTTCTGGTCAACGAAATGCACGTCAACCAGATCCGTTTTCCGGCAACCTCCGGCATCGGTATCAAGCCGGTTTCCCGGGAAGGCACCGAAAGACTGGTTCGCAAAGCCATTCAATACGCTATCGACAACGATCGGCCCTCCGTCACACTCATTCATAAAGGCAACATCATGAAATTCACGGAGGGTAGCTTCCGTGATTGGGGATACGCGCTGGCGAAAAGAGAATTCGGTGCCGAAATGATCGGGAAGGGCCCGTGGTGCCGGTTCAACAACCCGAAAACCGGAAAAGAAATCGTGGTAAAAGACGTGTTGGCTGACGCTTTCCTTCAGGAAATTTTGTTGCGTCCCGCCGAATTCAGCGTACTGGCCACGCTGAACCTGAACGGTGACTACATTTCCGATGCGCTGGCCGCCCAGGTCGGTGGGATCGGCATTGCCCCGGGCGCCAATCTGTCGGATTCGGTCGCCATTTTCGAAGCCACTCACGGTACGGCACCGTCTCTTGCCGGACAAAACAACGTCAATCCGGGTTCCCTGATCCTGTCGGCCGAAATGATGCTGCGCCACATCGGGTGGACCGAAGCGGCCGATCGGGTCGTCGACTCGATGCAAAAGGCTATTTCGTCCAAACAAGTGACCAGCGATTTCGCTCGATTGATGAAGGACGCTCGGGAAGTCTCAACGACCGAGTTTGGCGATCTCATGATTTCATTCATGTGACGTTTTACAGCCGGACACGTCGCGATCGACTGTCCGGCTTTTTATTTTCAGCGCAAACCGTCTTTTTCCGTTCCACTCGTGAGAAGTTTTTACGGGAAAATGGAAAAACCCGTTTATTCCCGATACAAATTTTCCATCAGTTCGGTTATGATGATCCATCCTGACCCATTGTTGATAAAGGACAAACGTCTGGTCAAATACCGGAATCGATAAGTTCCGGTTTATCGAACGCTTTTTCAAGCCGCCCTACCGGGGCACTTGTCATGTTTATAAGGAGAAAAGATGAAAACTTGGGTACGCTTTCAACAAGGCGATGCAGTGAAATTCGGCACTCTGGAAGGAGACACCATCTCCGTTTACAGTGGTGACATGTTCGACAATCCGCAATCCACCGGTGAAACGGTTAAACGCGCCGATGTCAAACTGCTGACGCCTTGTTCGCCCAGCAAAATGATTCTGTTATGGAACAACTTTTATGCCTTGTCCAACAAACTGGGCGTTGCCATCCCCGAAGAACCGCTTTATCTCCTGAAACCGAGCACGTCTTACATTGCCGACGGTGACGTCGTTAAAAAACCGAATTCTTACGACGGTAAAGTCGTTTACGAAGGTGAACTGGGTATTGTCATCGGCAAACGTTGCAAGGAAGTCTCCGAAGCGGACGCACCGGATTACATTTTCGGGTATACGTGCTCCAACGACGTGACGGCAGGGCAATTGATTCAGAAAGATCCGACGTTCGCACAATGGACTCGAGCAAAAGGATTCGATACGTTCGGTTCTTTCGGCCCTGGCATTGTTTCCGGTATCGATCCGAACAAACTGGTGATCAAAACCATTTTGAACGGTCAGGAACGTCAGAATTATCCGGTTAGCGACATGATTTTCCCTCCTTACAAGCTGGTCAGCATGATTTCGCACGATATGACGCTAGAACCGGGTGACATCATTTCCTGCGGCACGTCCGTCGGTGTCGGTTCAATGAAACCGGGCAGCACAGTTGAAGTCGTTATTGACGGTGTAGGTCATCTGGTCAACAAATACGAAGCCTGACCGTCTTTTCTCGGACAAGCGGCAAACGCACGTCGTTTGCCGTTTTTTCTTTCAACTTCCTGTCATTTTTCACCGGTTTGATTCAAATCATCCGACACAAACTGTTACACATTCGTTTGCTCAAGCTCTTACCAGCCACGGCATGGCACTTTATACTCATTCCATGACATTCCTCTTAACCCGTCCCGAAAGGAAAACGTATGAAGAAACTGAACAAATGTCTCGCAGCCGGTATTGCTGCGTTGGGAATCACCGTGGCTTGCTTTTCAACTCATGCCAGTGCCGCTCCACAAGATGACGGTTATGCCGGTTGTCCCATGTACATGATGGGAGGAGGACCTGGACCTGGCTACTGTTATGGCGATCACGACGGTGCCTATCGTGGTCATCATCAACGGTGGCAAGAATATCGGCAACAACGCCGTACTGCCATGCAGGAAAGATTGAAGCTGAATGCCCAACAGCAAAAGGCCTGGAATGATTATATGGCCGTTACCGATAAAAATTTCAATTCCTGGAAACCGTTTTCCCGTACCGACCTCGAGAAAATGACCGCACCGCAACGGCTCGAAGCCATGATTGGCCGCATGCAGGAACGCCAGCAGGCGATGTCTACCCAGTTGACAGCGCTGAAAACGTTCTATTCCCAATTGACACCGGAACAACAGAAAATTTTCGACAGTGAATCCATGTATGCACCCCGCTTTCATCGGGGCGGACCGATGATGAGATAAAACAACGTCTTAAACTCTCCTTTTAAAACGCCTGATGCCAATCAGGCGTTTTTTTAAGACAAAGTGTTCTTCTACTCTTAAAAGACGTCGTGCAAAGTCCCCGAAATCCGGGCGAAACAGTATAATTTTCCTTTTCGATCACAAAGGTCGATACCGACATTTTGAACACGTCTTTTCTCTTAACTTCATGCTCGCTCAACAGAAACAACTGATTTCACGTCTTTTCCAGAATGCGGTCGGTGCTCTTACCGAAGGCCAGCATCTGGATCGGACACCGACAATTGTACTTGAAAGACCACGTGACTCTTCGCACGGCGACGTCGCCTGCAACATTGCCATGCAGTTGGCCAAACCCCTGAAAAAAAATCCTCGCGAAATCGCCCAGCTTATTCTGTCGTCGGTGCTCGCTGATCCGGCACGTGATGGCCTGATCGAAACAGGAGAAATCGCCGGTCCCGGTTTCATCAATCTTCGCTTGACACCGGCAGCCAAACAAAGCGTCGTTAAATCCGTCCTGGAACAAAAGGAGAAGTACGGCTCCGGTACGTATGGAAACGGCAGAAAAGTCATGGTCGAATTCGTTTCAGCTAATCCGACCGGTCCTTTGCATGTCGGCCACGGCCGACAAGGCGCCTTGGGGGATACCATTTCCGCTCTTTTTCACAGTCAGGGTTATACGGTCGTTCGCGAGTTCTACTATAACGACGCCGGTGTGCAAATAGAAAACCTGACGCTTTCGGTTCAGGCCCGGGCAAAAGGCTTGAAACCCGGCGACGCCGGTTGGCCTGAAAGTGCTTACAACGGTGACTACATCGCCGACATCGCGGCTGATTTTCTGACTCAAAAAACCGTGACGGCACGGAATTGCCCGACTGTCACCGCTTCGGGAAACGCCGACGATCTGAAGTCCATTCGCGAATTCGCCGTAGCGTATCTCCGCAATGAGCAAGACAATGATTTGAATGCCTTCGGCATTCATTTCGACAATTTCTTCCTGGAATCTTCGTTATATCGGGACGGCAAGGTAGAAGAAACGGTTCAGGCGTTGACACAGCAGGGAAAAACGTTTGAAAACGAAGGTGCGTTGTGGCTTAAAACGACGGAGTACGGTGACGATAAGGACCGTGTCATGAGAAAAACGGACGGGACTTATACGTATTTCGTTCCCGACGTCGCTTACCACATCAATAAATGGCAACGCGGTTTCGACAAAGTCATTAACGTGCAGGGCAGTGACCATCACGGTACCGTCGCACGTGTCCGTGCCGGGCTTCAGGCAGTCAACCGCGGCATCCCTTCCGGTTTTCCGGATTACATTCTGCACAAAATGGTGACCGTCATGAAAGACGGCGCCGAAGTGAAAATTTCCAAGCGGGCCGGTTCATACGTCACCGTTCGCGATTTGATTGAATGGTCGGGTGCCGGCGATGTCGTCCGTGGACGGGACGCGGTTCGTTTCTTTCTGATTTCCCGAAAAGCCGACACGGAATTCATTTTCGACGTCGATTTGGCCCTTTCGCGCTCGGATGAAAACCCGGTTTATTACGTGCAATATGCCCACGCCCGGATCTGTTCCGTTTTCTCACAGTGGGGAGGCGACGAAACCGTACTGGAAAATGCCGATCTGTCCTGCCTCACTTCGCCCCATGAAAACGCCTTGCTGGCCAAACTGGCCGATTACCCCGACGTCCTCTTCCGGGCACTGGAAGAACTCGGCCCTCATCAAGTC
>DBGFLV010000298.1:0-9421 GCA_048528425.1 Oxalobacter sp.
CCAGGCGGATTGTCCTGTTTCCCGGTCTTTCCCTGGCTGCGGGTGCCGTCAAAGGATGGGATCGGAGAAACCCGTTTTATTTCCAACTGCTGGAAAACCTCGCGGATCACTACCATTTCGACATTAACACCGCTTACGAAGACTTGCCTGAAGCGATCCGGAACATCGTATTGTACGGTTCCGGCAAGGAAAAAATTCCGTTCACGTACCTGAACAGTCACGGTCGTCCCTGGGTTCGCGAACATCCGTTCGAAGGCATTCTGAACAATCTGGAACGGCGCTACCGGGAAACGGACTCGATGGCCGTGCGTGAAGACCTGGCCAAACTGATCAATGAAAGAGCATGTCCTGCCTGCCAGGGAGCACGGCTGCGTTTGGAAGCGCGCTTTGTCAAAGTGGGAGAAGGCGGCCAGAAACGGGCTATCCACGAAATCACGCAAATGCCGTTAAACGAGACGCTGGCTTATTTCGAAACGCTTTCACTCTCCGGTGCCAAAAAGGAAATCGCCACGCGTATCGTCAGTGAAATCGTGTCGCGACTGCACTTTTTAAACAACGTCGGCCTCGACTATCTGTCATTAGATCGCAGTGCTGAAACCCTTTCAGGTGGTGAATCCCAGCGTATCCGGCTGGCGTCCCAGATCGGTAGCGGTCTGACCGGTGTCATGTACGTGCTCGACGAGCCATCCATCGGACTTCACCAACGAGACAATGACCGGTTGATCGCCACGCTAAAGCATCTCCGTGACATTGGCAATACCGTCATTGTCGTCGAGCACGACGAAGACGCCATACGAACCGCAGATTTCATTGTCGACATGGGGCCGGGAGCAGGCGTACACGGTGGCAACGTCGTCGCCAGCGGTACTCCGGCCGACATCCTGCAATCGGAAGAGTCACTGACGGCGAAGTACTTGAACGGATCACTCCGTATCGCTGTCCCGAAAAAGCGAGTCAGACAAGACAAAGCCAAACAACTCGTTGTCCGCGGTGCTTCGGGCAACAATCTGAAAAACGTGACGTTCAAATTGCCGGTGGGCCTGTTGACCTGCGTGACCGGCGTTTCCGGATCAGGCAAGTCCACACTGATCAACGATACCCTTTACGCGGCCGTGGCTCATCATCTTTACGGTTCACAAACCGAACCGGCCCCTTACGAAGCAATCGAAGGGCTGGATCATTTCGACAAAGTCATCTCAGTCAACCAGGCACCGATCGGTCGCACACCCCGCTCGAATCCGGCGACCTACACCGGCCTTTTCACCCCGATCCGGGAACTCTTTTCCGGTGTTCCGCAAGCCCGGGAAAGGGGTTATACAGCCGGTCGTTTCTCTTTCAACGTCAAGGGCGGACGCTGTGAGTCGTGTCAGGGTGACGGCGTCATCAAGGTCGAGATGCATTTCTTGCCGGACATGTACGTTCCCTGTGACGTCTGTCACGGCAAGCGTTACAACCGGGAAACGCTTGAAATCACGTACAAGGGCAAAAACATTTCTGACGTCCTGAACATGACGGTCGAAGAAGCCCATGAATTTTTCAAACCCGTCCCGTCCGTGGCCCGACGACTGCAAACACTTTTAGACGTCGGTCTGGGCTATATCCGGCTGGGCCAAAGCGCCACGACCCTGTCCGGTGGCGAAGCACAACGCATCAAGCTATCGCTGGAATTGTCCAAGCGCGACACGGGTAGAACCCTCTACATTTTGGACGAACCGACGACCGGTTTGCATTTCCACGACATCGACATGCTGCTGAAGGTACTTCATCGTCTGCGTGACCAGGGTAACACCGTCGTCATCATCGAACACAACCTGGACGTCATCAAAACAGCGGACTGGATCGTCGATTTGGGACCGGAAGGGGGCGCGGGAGGCGGACAAATCATCGCAACCGGTACTCCGGAAGAGGTTGCCCAAAAACCTGTCTCCATGACAGGGCGTTATCTGGCCCCCTTGTTGCCTTTACGGAAGAAGTAGACTGTTTTCTTTTTCCAATGTGGCTAAAAAGTATTATTTCCTTTAAAAAACAATTCTTTACGTCGAATTTGATGTGTAACAGAATGTAACAGCAAACCATTCGCCCCCTTTCTTTCCTTTTGAGCGGAGACAAGCCTAGCCGGCCGTTTGCCGGCAAGATGACACCGGATTGACTTTGTCGACACGTTCAGAAAGGTTTTCCAAAATGGGGGCTTACATTTTCGGTTTCGTGTTGCTCGTATTGACGGGCATTTCTTATGCACAAAACAAAAGTGCTGTTGACTGGACAAAATACACCCGCTCGTCCGACCAAGACCTGCTTGACTGGAAAAGAAGCGGATTCATCAAAAAACTGGAAGAAAAGGGATTTATCGACCGTTCAATGAAAGGCGCTTATCGTTATGCCTTGCCCCTGATGGATATCGGCAACGACGGTTCGAAACTCATGTTTACCTATGCCAAACACCTGCCCGACACACCGGGCGCAAAAGGTTTCGTCCTTTTCGCGAAAATCAGGCTGGATTGAAAGGGGAACCGCAGACTCCCGGTGGAGCGACCCTACTGAAGCAGGAGTTCTTCGGCCATGCCGATTCCTTCCGAAGTCCCCCGCAAAACGAGCACGTCGTCTTCATGCAGCACCAGGTCATCGGAAACCTTCAGCCGTTCCCTGCCGCGCCTGACCAAGGTCACCTCAACGTGGTTCGGCGGCAGATCCAGTTCACCGATGGTTTTGCCGACTCCACTCGCGCCCGCCGGCAACCGCAACGCATGCAAACGCCAGTACGATTCACTGTCGGCCGGTATCACATCGCTCTCTCCGTGAAAATATTCCCTCAGTTTCGCATATCGCGACGCTCTGGCCGCCTGGACGCGTTTGATGATTTTTTGCATGGGAACGCCATAAGCCATATAAGCGTATGAAGTCAACACAAGACTGCTTTCGATGATTTCCGGCACCACTTCATCCGCTCCGGCCGCTTTCAACCGGTCGAAGTCGGTGTCGTCATAACTTTTGACGATGACGGGCAAATTCGGCGCCAGCTCCTTGGCGTAGTACAGAATTCGCAACGCCGCCTGGGGATTGGCGAAAGTAACGATCAGCGAAGACGCCCGATGGATCCCGGCCGCCACCAGGCTTTCCCGACGTGTGGCGTCGGCATACGAAACGTTGGCACCGGCTGCCTCCGCTTTTCTGACCCGTTCCAGATCCAGATCCAATGCCCGGTAAGGAATTTGTTCTTCTTCCAGCAGGGTAGCGATACTCTGCCCCGTCCTGCCGAAACCGGCCATAATGACATGCTGTTGCAACGACATGGAACTGCTGGCGATCTTCGTGAGTTCCAACGACTGTTGCATCCATTCATTGGACGAAAACCGCATGACGATTTTGTCGGAATTCAAAATAATGAACGGTGCCGCCAGCATCGAAAGTACCATCGAAGCCATCGTAACTTGCAAAAGCCAGGGTTCCATCATATTGAGCCCCGCGATCTGATTGACCAGGACGAAACTGAATTCCCCTGCCTGTGCCAGTGCAAGCCCGGTTTTTAAACTGACTCCCTTGGATGCGCCGAAAAGACGGGTCAGCCAAGCCGCCAGCGCGAATTTGTACAAAAAAGCGGAAACGATGATCAACAGAACAAGCCACCAGTACGAAAAGACCAGATTCATGTCCAGCATCATGCCGATCGTGATGAAAAAAAGTCCCAGCAAGACATCGCGAAACGACTTGATGTCGACGTCCACTTCATTCTTGTAACGGGTTTCCGAAATCAGCATCCCCGCGATGAATGCACCCAGTTCCATCGAAAGGCCTGCCTGTTCCGTAATCCAGGCCGCACCCAGCGTCATCAAAAGCAGGTTCAGCATGAACAATTCCTGGGAACGCCGTCGTGCCACGATTTCCAGCCATTTGTTCATCAACTTTTTACCGAAGAAAAGCAACAATACCAGTACCAGCGCTGTTTTGCCGACTGCCATGCCGATGATCAGCCAGATGTCGCCCGTCTCGCGTGCCAGTGTCGGCACGATGATCAACAACAAAACGACGGCCAAGTCCTGAAACAGCAAGATACCGATGACACGGCGTCCGTATTCTGTTTCCAGTTCCATGCGTTCAGCCAGCATTTTCGAGACGATAGCGGTTGACGACATCGCCCAGGCGCCTCCCATCGCGAGGGCGGCCTGCCAGGTGGTATTGCCCAGTTGCGGCAACAAAAAAACGATGGCCAGCGTAATAATGATCGAGCCGACAATTGATACGGTAACCTGCGCCAGTCCAAGGCCGAAAACGATTTTCCGCATAGCCATCAGCTGGGGGAGCGAAAATTCCAAACCGACCGTGAACATCAAGAAAACGACCCCGAATTCAGCCAGTCCTTCCAACGACTGCGCGTCGCTGACCAGTCCCGTCGAATGAGGGCCGATGACTACCCCGACAGCCAGATAGCCCAGAATGGAAGGCAACTGGAGATACCGGAAAATGACCACCCCGATCACAGCGGAGCCCAGCATCAACAAAACGAACTCAAGGGAAGATTGCATGAAGTGACGTTATGTTTTTTGCGTTAAAAATGTTGCCGGCAATACAGCACCAGCGGTCCAAAGCTATTGTTGCCCCTGTCGGTTTCATTGTATCCAAATTCGTCATGTAACGCCGTTTCCGTTTTGTGACGAAGTGTTACAAGCGTCAATACAGCCCGGAAGAACCTCTGTAAAATACGGTTTCCAGGTTGACGTTCCGACTTCCCCGCTTTTTCATTTTACCGGCCGGCGACGTGGTTGTCCGGATAATTCGTTTATACTTCCACCATGATGACCGAAGCTATAAAAAATAAATTGCCAATCGACATTGACCGCATGCTCGAGCTGGCCGACAGCACGCTCAAAACGGAAGCACAGGCGTTGGAAACCCTGAGAAAACGTTTTCTCAAAGAAGACGCCGCTCATTTCGTCCAGTCCGTTTCTCTGCTGTTGAACTGCAAAGGTCGCGTTGTCGTTTCCGGTATCGGTAAATCGGGACACATTGGTCGAAAAATTGCCGCCACCCTTGCTTCGACGGGGACACCGGCGATTTTCGTTCATCCGGCTGAAGCGGCACACGGTGACCTCGGCATGATCACGCACGACGACGTTTTCATCGCCATTTCCTATTCGGGCGAGGCGGCCGAATTGATGGCGATTGCCCCCATTATCAAACGCATGGGTACCCGGCTGATCGCCATGACCGGTTGTCCTGAATCGGCCCTGGCGAAATTGGCAGACGTTCATTTGAACGTCTTCGTCGAAAAAGAAGCGTGTCCGCTGAATTTGGCACCGACGGCCAGCACGACGACCACGCTCGCACTGGGGGATGCCATCGCGATTGCCGTTTTGGATGCCAGGGGATTCAGGGAAGACGATTTTGCCCGTTCCCACCCCGGAGGGGCGTTGGGAAGACGTCTTTTGACGCTGGTTTCCGACGTCATGCGTCAAGGGGACGCCATTCCGGTAGTCAAGGCCGAAACGCGGCTTTACGATGCCTTGTTTGAAATCACCCAAAAGGGGATCGCCATGACGTCGGTCGTTGACGACGCGGGATACGCTATCGGTGTTTTTACCGACGGCGATTTGCGGAGGTTGATCGAAAAGCAGCGCGACTTTTCCCAGATCCTCATCAAAGACGTCATGTCAAAAAATCCCCGAACGATCGGCCCGGAAAAACTGGCTGCGGAAGCGGTCTCGATTATGGAGAAATTCCGGATCAACCAGCTGTTGGTCACCGACAGTGACGGCAAACTGATCGGTGCGCTGCACATTCATGACCTGACCGAGGCCAAGGTGTTCTGATGAACGACAAACTCATGATGAAACTCGCCGGTATCCGGTTGATGATATTCGACGTCGACGGCGTCCTGACTGATGGCCGTCTCCACTATGGGGCGGAAGGCGAACTGTTCAAAAGTTTCAACGTCCTGGACGGACACGGCATCAAATTGTTGAAAAATGCCGCGGTGGCTACCGCCATCATCAGCGCCCGGTCTTCTCCCGTCGTGACCCGAAGAGCGGCCGACCTGGAAATAGGACACGTCATTCAGGGTGCCGGCGACAAAAGCAAAGCCTTTGCCCAGTTGCTCGACGTGACCGGGTACACGGCCGTTCAATGCGCTTACATGGGCGACGATATTATCGACCTGCCTGTCCTGACCCAAGTCGGTGTGGCATTCAGCGTTTTAAACGGTCACCCCGAAGTGCTTTCGCGCGTCGATTACGTCACGCGTCATGCCGGAGGCAACGGTGCCGTGCGCGAAGTGTGCGACCTGATCCTGCACGCCAAGGGTTGTTACGTTTCTGTCCTGGAGAGCTTTTTGAAATGATGCAGGGACCCAAATCGGCCATTCGTATCCGGCTTGCCGTCGTCTTTCTGATCGTGCTGACGCTGGCACTGGGCAGTATGTGGGTCAACATGGTCATCCGAAAGAGTGCAGCCGATGCAGCGGCACAAAGTGAACGGAGCGATCCGGACTTTTACGTCGAGAATTTCCGTTATTTCAAAATGAAACCGAATGGAACTCCCCAATATGAAGCCATTGGCAAAAAAATGACGCATTTCCCGGTGGAAGATGCGTATCTGATTGACAGTCCCGTTCTTTTTTCCGTCAACGAGAATGCCCAATTGCAAACCGCGACCTCGAAAGAAGCGTACGTCGAAGACTTCAACAGTAAAATCCACATGAAAAACGACGTCGTCATGGAACGCGAACCTTCCGCAACGAAAGGGCCGTTCAAATTGACGTCTGAGTACGTCTTGATTTATCCGGACGATGAAATCATGACCAGCGATCGGGAAGTCATCGTTCACGACGGCAACTCCGTCATGAGCGGTATCGGCATGCAAGCCAATAACGCTACTGGTGAGCTACAGATATTCAGCCGGGCCAGAATCACTTACAATCCTCCCCATACGTCCACTCCTTAAAAGGCCGGTTAACGAGATGAAACTTCCTGTATTGCGATTTCTGATGGGCTTTTTCTGCTGTTGCCTCATGCTTGACGCCCTGGCGGAAAGAGCGGACTCCAACAAGCCCACCAACATCGAAGCCGACCAGATGACGTCTGACGACGTCAAACAGATCACGACTTTCACCGGCAACGTCATTCTGACGAAGGGTACCCTCTTAATCAAGGCCGCCAAAGCCGTTATCGTGAAAGACCCCGAAGGGTATCAATACGTCACGCTTTACGCGGCGCCGGGCAAGCTGGCTTCGCTAAGACAGAAGCAGGACGGTGGTCCCGACCTTTGGCTGGAAGGGTATGGCGAAAAGATCGAATATGACAACAAGAGCGAAGTCGCCCAGTTTTTCACCCGTGCCAGAGTGAAACGACTCCAGGGTACTACCGTTACCGACGACGTTATGGGGGAATACATTTCTTACGACGGCAAAACGGAGTATTACCAGGTGTTCAACACCAGCGAAGGCGTCTCGAAACCCGGAGCCGGTCGCGTCAAGGCCGTTATCCAACCCCGCGAAAAGAAAACGCAGAAATGAACAGTAAACTGATCGTCCGGCATCTCCAGAAAACCTACGGCAAAAGAACGGTTGTTTCCAACGTATCGCTTGACGTTTCCAGTGGTGAAGTGGTCGGTCTTTTAGGCCCCAACGGTGCCGGGAAAACCACGTCGTTTTACATGATCGTCGGTTTGGTTCCGGCCGATGACGGTACCATTGAACTCGACGGTATTGACTTGACCCGTCTGCCGATTCACAAGCGTGCCACGATGGGACTGTCTTATTTGCCCCAGGAAGCCTCCGTTTTTCGCAAACTGAACGTGGAAAACAATATCCGTGCTGTGCTCCAATTACAAAAGAAAGACGGCAAACCCCTTTCCAAACCGGAAATCGAAGAAAAACTGGACAGCTTGCTGTCCGAATTGCAAATCGAAAAACTGCGCACCAATTCTGCGCTGTCGCTTTCAGGCGGGGAACGCCGGCGCGTTGAAATCGCCCGTGCCCTGGCCAGTGATCCCCGGTTCATTCTGCTGGACGAACCATTCGCCGGTATTGACCCGATTGCGGTGATCGAAATCCAGCGGATTGTCCGTTTCCTGAAGGAAAGAGGGATCGGCGTTCTGATCACCGACCACAACGTTCGGGAAACGCTTGGTATTTGCGATCACGCCTATATCATCAACCAAGGTACTGTTTTGGCCAGCGGTCATCCGGATGAAATTATTGAAAACGAATCCGTCAGACGCGTTTATCTGGGAGAACACTTCAGGATGTAACTAGCCGGAAGAGATGAAACAGAAACTGCAAACCCGTCTTGCCCAACAACTTGTACTGACGCCCCGGCTTCAGCAGTCCATCAGGCTTTTGCAACTTTCCGCTGTCGAACTTGACGAAGAAATAGAACGCGCTTTACAGACCAATCCGCTTTTGGAAAGATGGGACGACCCACTGGCCAATACCCTGCGTTTTCTACCCGACGGTTCTCTCGTTGGACAATCGCTTTCCCTACCTTTAACAAACGAAATTACCGTACCGGTCGGTGACAGCCTGAACAGACCGGACAACGACTGGGAAATGGCCGAGCCGCGTGAACGGGACTCGCTATTGTGGAAAACGTTGCGTCCCGCTACGGGTCAATCCGACGATGAACGCTTCCAGCCCCAATTGCAGGCGCCACCGGAATCGCTGAAAGAACATTTGCTTTCCCAGATGAGGCTGACTGTTCGGACACAGCGCCAGCGCGCTCTTGTTGAACTGATTATCGACGCTTTGGACAGCAACGGTTATGTTCAGGAAACACCAGACGAGATGCTGGAATGGCTGCCCGAAGAACTGCACATCCAAAAAGACGAGCTTGAAAATGCGTTAGCATCCGTCCAGCATTTCGATCCGCCCGGTGTGGGCGCACGAAACAGTGCAGAATGCCTGGCACTCCAGATCCGGTCGATGCCAAACGTTCCTTACGTCGTGCGCAAACGTGCTTTAAGCGTGGTCGAAAATCATCTCAACCTGTTTGCCCGGCGCGACTTTGCACGTCTTAAAAAAGTGCTGGACTGTGACGACGACGATTTGCAGGAGGCCCGCGACGTCATTTTTCGGTGTAACCCTCATCCCGGTGCCGTTTTTTCTCCTGAAACGGCCCGTACAGTCGTGTCCGAAATCATCGTTTCCCGCCAGGAAGGCCGGTGGCAAGCCAAACTGAATCCCGACACGCTGCCGAAACTCCGCATCAACCGGACTTACAGCAGCATCATCAAAAACGCAACCGGTAAAACGACGTTAAACACCCAACTTCAGGAAGCCGGATGGTTGATCAAAAACATCGACCAGCGTTTTGAAACCCTCCTGAAAGTTTCGGAAGCCATCGTCAGCCGCCAACAGAATTTTTTTTCTTTTGGTCCCGCCTCGATGCGCCCTCTTGTTTTGCGTGAAATAGCTGATACACTAGGATTACAC